>NZ_JAUBTO010000054.1:0-9766 GCF_036702495.1 Microcoleus sp. C2D2
TTCCACAAAAGATAAATTTTCTTGTGGAACAGGCATCTTGCCTGTTCATAAAAGGTTAATTGACAATGGTGCAACATCTAAGTTTTAACCGAATTGAGCTTTGAGGCAGGGGTTTAAACCCCTGCCGAAATCGGGAAAAGCGCGTGTTTCACGAATTTAGATTAAAATAAAAAATAATACTGTTATCTACGAAAATTTGCTTAATTATGGCAATACTACTTAACGTTCCTTCGATCGTCTGCTCTGGCTGCGCTGATACAATTACCAAAGCTATCAAAACTGTTGACTCCGGTGCTACTGTGAATGTGGATGTCGCAGCTAAGACTGTTACAGTAGAAGCTCAAGCTTCTGAAGAGTCAATTTCACAGGCGGTTGTTGCTACGGGCCACACCGTCCAAGATTGATATCGAGTTTACAGCAGGCAGCCAGAAACCGGGTTTGATGGGCGAGAATACTTCGTTACAGCCTGTAGATACGGCAAAAAACCCGGTTGTGAAGGTTGACATCAACTCCGCTAGCATCGTCGGGCGTCAAATCGAATCAACAGTCAATACTCAACTACCCCGTCAGTTTTTCGACCCCGACTTCAACAGTCATTAGTCATTAGTCATCAGTCATCAGTCATCAGTCATTAGTCATCAGTCAACAGTCATCAGTCATCAGTCAACAGTCAACAGTCAACAGTCATCAGTCAACAGTCAACAGTCAACAATAATTCCACATTCCCCGACTCCCGACTCCCGACTCCCGACTCCCCATCCCGAACGGTGCAACCGGAATTGATATGACACCAAGAGAGGCCGGGTTCACCAATATCTTCGAGGCGAACGATATTAGTCAACCCGCCCCACGCCCAAAAGCTTATTCTGCTTCGTCTAAGTGTTCGGCCACGGCTTGGTAAAGTTCCAAAACGTGTCGATCGAGTAAACTATAAAAAACTTGTCTCCCAACCTTGCGGTAGCTTACCAACCGCATCGCCCGCAATGCCCGCAACTGGTGCGATACTGCTGATTCGCTCATCCTCAACGCTGCTGCCAAGTCGCACACGCACAGTTCTTGTTTTGCCAAAACCGACAGCAGCCGCAGGCGGTTCGCATCTCCCAAAAGACTGAAAAACTCTGCCATCCGCTGGGCTTTTGCGGTGTTGAGAACTTGTGTTTGAATGTCCCCGGCCCGCGAACAGTCAACTAGGTGCGAGGGCTCGCACGTTGGTGTATCGTTTACTTCGCGAGGCTGACTTATCGCTCCATTAACAGCAGAGTTTGGTGACATCTTTTCCAGGCTGGTTTTAATTCTCATTTTCATTTTAGTGCGATCGGCAAACCTTTTGTTACAAAACTTTTACATACCCTTGACTCATATCTGAATATGTGTTCATATATAAGTATGCACAAACAAACCCACAAGGAAAACTAAAATGACTACCGTCACCCAAATGAAATGCGCCTGTCCTTCTTGCCTCTGCATTGTCAACCTCAGTGACGCCATTGAAAAAGAGGGCAAAACATACTGTTCCAGTGCTTGTGCTGACGGCCACCCCAACGGCAGCGGCTGCGGCCACACCGGCTGCGAGTGCAGCAAGTAAATATTCGGCTTCAGAAAAGGTTAATCCACAACTCTGAAATCTATCTAAAGGGAGATGCGAGTAGCGCATTTCCCAATTATTATTCTATTTTTAGGTTAAAGAAAGGTTAAAAAAAAGCTAATTTAAGGTTAAAACTGCATTAATAGAGTAAGTAAAGAAGACTAAATACAGAAGACTAAGTACAATTGCTACTTGCGGAATACAATAGAAGTAAGTTGTGTCGCGATACTAAGTACGAATAGTGCTATTAACAGCAGAGACCGCAGCAAAAGTTGAAAACCAAAAGTTTAATTAGGAGGGGGCAATGAATGAGCGGGAAGATTTTTTACATCCTCGCAATCGTTACTACGGTGATTTCACACCAGAAAACTTGGCGTTTAATGCCAACTTGCAGGAATTTGCTCAGAAAATAACTTATATTTGCTCGCTGGAAACAGGGGGGAAAATTAGCGCTGAGAAAGCCTATAAAGATATTAAGGTGCTTTGGAAAAACTTAAAATCCTCTAAGAAGCAATTGGGAATTGGCCAAAAACCCCCCAGTAGCGATGAAGGAAATTCACCTTAAATCACAATAAATAACAATCTTGTAGGGGCGGGTTCACCAACATCTGCAACTCACCTCCAGAGTATTTGTAAACCCGCCCCGACTCCACCAAAAATACTTTTGAGTTTTAAGTTAAAGTGTAAGGTGCGCCGAAAAACACCCTAGGAAGTCTATGGTTTAGGAGTTGGTGTTGCTTCTGTTGCAAAAGGAGTACAATTGCCGCCGAGGCCAGAAGTAATGGCGCAAGTATTAGTTTTCAGCATTCCCTGATATGTATCAGCACCGGTGCCGGGGCCGCCCAACTCGTCGCTGTAAAGTTCCTTCTCCGAAATTTCGACATTTGCCTCCCTCGCCACAGTCTCGATCAACTTCGGATTAGTTGTAGTTTCAGCAAAAATTGTCGGCACTCCTGCAGTCTTAATTTCTGAAGATAATTCGGCAATTCTTGCTGCTGTGGGCTGTTCCTCTGTCGTCACACCTTGCAAAGCGACCGCATTCTCCAAACCGTAAGCATCGGCATAGTAAGTCAGAGCATCGTGAGTTGTTACTAACTTGCGTTTTTGGGCAGGAATAGTTGCAATTTGAGCTTTGATCCAAGTATCTATTTTTTGCAGCTCATCTGTTAAGCTTGCTGCATTTTTGGTATAAAGTTGAGCATTGCTGGGGGAAACTTCGATCAATTCATCCCGAATTGTTTCTACCATGCGCAGGCCATTTTGAGGGTTATGCCAAACGTGAGGGTCAGGGACTTTTTCGCCTTCTGCGTGGGGTTGGTTTTGGGCTTTCTCTTCGCCGTGTTCGTCCTCGTGTTCGCCCATCAGCGGTTTGGGAACGGCGAGTTCGTGTACCGCGATTTTGGGTGCGGGATTACTGCTGGATTGAATTAACTTAATGATGCTGGGTTCGTGGTTGTAGCCGCCGTATAAAATCAGATTTGCTGTTTCAATCGCTTTGCGGTCTTCCGGCTTAGTTTGATAGGCGTGGGGGTCGTCTCCCGGCTGCAGCAGACAGGTGGTGTCGATCGAACTTTGAGCGATTTCCTTAGTTATGTCGCAGATAACGCCAGTCGTGGTCACGACTTTGGGCAAGTTGGCGGCCCGACTGGCTTGAGTTTGAGTTGCGGCGGGACTCTCTGGCCCCCGATTGGTTGCGTTCTGTCCTCCACTGCACCCAACCAGCCCGCAGCCAATTGCCAAAACAGTTGCACCGCACAATCGACCGGTTTTTCTTTGTATCTTCTTTAACATTTTCACCTTTGGAACGATAATCGTTATTGCTTTTTCGAGTTATCCTATTCTAGTAGCTACGAACAAGAATCGTTCTCAAAATCTCGAAATATGTTAGAAGTGCAAGACTTAGCTGTCAATTATCGAGGAATTTCGGCCCTCAACAGCGTGAATTTCCAGTTAGATCCCGGGCAATTAACCGGCGTGTTCGGTCCCAACGGCGCGGGGAAAAGCACGATGGTGAAAGCGATGCTGGGATTGATCCCCACCTGTCGCGGTTTAGTGAAATATCAGGGGCGGCTGCTGAAGGAACAGTTGTCGCGGGTGGCTTATGTGCCGCAGCGATCGCAAATTGACTGGGATTATCCGATTACGGTGTGGAATGCGGTGATGATGGCGCGAACCGTTCAGACTGGTTGGTGTCGCAGTTTCTCGAAGCAGTCGCAAGAATTGGTGAAAGCTGCTTTACGGAGGGTGGGAATGTGGGATTTGCGCGATCGGCAAATTGGCGAACTTTCCGGCGGACAGCAGCAGCGGATTTTCTTAGCAAGGTCGATCGCCCAACAAGCCGATTTATTCTTCTTCGACGAACCTTTTAACGCGATCGACAAAGCAACCGAAGAAATTATTTTCGATATTTTTGCCGAACTCAAAGCCGAAAATAAAACCTTGCTAGTAATCAGCCACGATTTAGGCGAAACTTTAAAACAGTACGACAATTTATTATTGCTAAATAAGCAGTTAATTGCAACTGGTTCCTGCCGGGAAGTGCTCACAGCCGCTAATATTCAAAAAGCCTATGGATACGATTTAAGTTTACTTGCTGCGTGAGGTAAAAAAATATCTTTAACCGCAGATGAACACAAATAAACGCAGATAATTATCTTATATCTGCGTGTATCTGCGTCTATCTGCCTGTATCTGCGGTTAAAACAATAAGATTATTGAGGTAAGTAATTAAATGTTAAATCTACTAATTGATCCGCTCAACTTCGAGTTCATGCGAAATGCGATCGCCGTCGGCGTTTTGCTAGGAATTCTCTGCGCCGTTGTCGGCTCCTATTTAATTGTACAGCAAATGGGAATGATGGTAGACATGATTGCCCATTCGGTATTAGCAGGATTGCCGGTGGCTTTTTCTTTAGGTTTCAATATTTCGATCGGCGCGTTTATATCGGGAATTATCAGCGCGGTAATAATGACCTGGATTAAATCGCAATCGCGCCTAAAAATTGATGCAGTTATGGCATTAATCTTGTCTACATTTTTAGCAATTAGCATCACGCTGATTAGCCTATTGCGGACAACCAAATTAGACTTAGACGGGTTTTTGTTTGGAAATATATTATCAGTTGCACCGACGGACGTGCAGCAGACTTTTGTCATTACTTTGATTATTTTGGCGACGGTTAAACTCCTTTACAAAGAACTGCTATTCTATACTTTTGACCCCCAGGGGGCGCAAGCGTGCGGTTTGCCTGTAAACTGGATTTATTTGGGGATGATTTCGGCGATTACCCTGACGATTGTTGCGAGTTTGCAAACTGTGGGGGCGCTGTTAGTAATTTCGCTATTAATCGGGCCGGGAATGACGGCGTATTTGTTGGTAAAAGAGCTACATTTAATGATGGGATTAGGCTCACTTATTGGGATTACAGCTAGCGTGACTGGTATGTATCTCAGCTATTATTGGAATATGCCGTCTGGTGCGGCAATTGTATTAGTTGTTTTTGGGTTATTTTTAGTAGCTTTGCTGTTGAGTCCCAGTCAAGGGATTTTGACAAGAAAGAGAGGATAACAGTCCTGGACGCACAGCCTCTATCTGTTGTGCATTTTTTACGCTTACTTACGCAAAAAGTAATTTGACGCCCTACTTATAACAGCTTGCTGGGCCCGAACTCTTTGCCGCCCAGAGATTTTGACCAAACAAGCAATTCGCCTCCACAACCGCCGGCCGCGAGAAACTGGCCTTCGGGATGCCATGCGAGACAGGAAAAACCGCCCTCTGCACCTTCTAGAATTTGCAGCAATTGTTCTGCTTCGTACCACAAACAAAGTTGACCGTCTGCGGCTGCGGAAGCTAATAAAAATGTGGTAGGTTGAAAGGCGATCGCATTTACCACATTTTCATGCACTTCTAACGCCCAACCTTCCCAACCGACTTCTTCATCAGCGTCTCTTTCCCAGACCGAAATGCCTTGAGAACTCGAAGCAGCTAACAAAGGTGCACCCAAAGAATTAGTTTTATCCGACCAAGCTAACTCCCGAACTTTCCCCGGAAAACCCTGCATTACCCACGGTTGAGAACTGCCCCATTCATTAACAATTAGGGTGTTGTCCATATTGCCGCAAGCTAAATATTCCCCTGACGGCGACCAAGAAATTGCACCTGTTGCAGACGGTACTGACAAGACGTGCGGGTTTTCGTCCCAATCTTCGCCGTTCCAAACTTTGACGCCTTGATAGCCGCTAACTGCCAGATATTTAAGAACAGGATGCCATGCTAAATCGAGGATAGATGATGAGTCGAAATTCAGCGTTACTTCAACAACATTATCATCAGCATTCCAGACTTGAACGCAGCGGCCCATACTGAAAGCTAACTGATTGCAGTGGGGACTCCAAGCTAACTTGTCAACCCAGACGCGCTGGTTATCCAAATCAGCAATTAATTCGCCCGAATCGGCGCGCCAAATTTGCACTTTTCCGTCTTGTCCGCCAGCAGCTAGAAGTTGACTGTCGGAGGAAAAAGACAAGCAATCGGCGGATTTACCCGTGGCAGTTTGTAGCGGTTGCAAGGACAATTCATTAACTGCCCCTACTTTCGCCAGCATCACTTCACCTGCAGCGGAACAGACTGCTAAAGTTTTGCCGTCCGGCGACCAAGTAACAGCCGTTATGTAGTCAGACAGCATTGCTTCGGCGTGAAATTCCAGGGTTTGTTTACTTTTATTTGTGTTTTTGTTACCCATATTTATTGAATCTGAGATTTGGCACTATTCTTAAGAACGGGCAAGATGCCCGTTCCACAAGAGATGAATTTTATGCTTGTGGAACAGGCCGGAAAGCCTGTTCCGTTCCACAAGAGATGAATTTTCTTGTTGTGGAACAGGCCGGAAAGCCTGTTCATAAAAAGCTTATTAAAAATGCTTCAAGATGTCAGCTAAACCAGACATTTACGGAAATCCTCTCGCAATTGATTTTCGTTTAAGTTGCGACCAATGAATACGAGTTCATTTTTCGGAGTTTCGGTAGCTTTCCAAGGTCGATCCGGCCGGCCGTCGAACACCATGTGTACTCCTTGGAAAACAAATCGCTTGTTGTCTCCGGCGATATTCAAAATGCCTTTGGTCCGAAAGATATTCGGGCCTTGAGTTCGCAACAATTCCTCAATCCAATCGCTAAATTTGTTGCGGTCAATGGCGCCGGCTTCTACTATTGCTACTGAGGTAACAGTTTCGTCGTGTTCGTGAGTGTGTTCCCCCAAAAAGTCTGGTTCTATTTCTAATGCCCGGTTCAAATCAAATGCTTTAACGCCCAACAAAGCATCCATTTGTAATTCAGCATTGCGGGTACGGTAAATTTTTGCCATTGCATTCATGGCGCGAATTCGCTTTTCTAATTCTGCCAATTCTTCATCAGTCACTAAATCAGTTTTGTTGAGCAAAACTACATCTGCAAATGCAATTTGTTCTTGAGCTTCGTCGGCGTCCCAGTGCTGCCAGATGTGCTTGGCATCGACTACCGTGACAACTGCATCTAGCAGTAACGTGTCCCGCATATCTTCGTCTACAAAAAATGTCTGAATTACGGGCGCGGGGTCGGCTAAACCTGTGGTTTCGATGACTATGTGGTCGAATTTGTCGCGCCGCTTCATTAAGTTACCGATAATCCGGATTAAATCGCCTCGGACTGTACAGCAAATACAGCCGTTGTTCATCTCGAAAATTTCTTCATCGGCATCAATTATCAGTTGGTTGTCGATGCCTACTTCGCCGAATTCGTTGACTATCACTGCAACTTTTTTGCCGTGTTCCTCTGTTAAAATCCGGTTGAGTAGCGTAGTTTTGCCTGCACCGAGATAGCCCGTGAGAACGGTAACAGGAACTGATTCGATCGCCCCAGCACTCACCATACTTGACCTCGATTATTGTACAATGATAACCATTATCGCTATTCTATACCAGACAGGCTGCTAGTAGCAAGAATATTACAAAATGTTAATAAATTGTTCCCTGGAGGTTTTCCGGTCGGATTCGGTCAAAAATAGACAAAATCATAATTGTTGGGTTATCATAAATCAATCTATAAATTTAATTGAAAAAACACCATGACTCCGCTATCTTCCAAGCGAAAAGCGCTGCGCGGTAGAATTTTTCCCGAACAAACTATACCACCCGAAGAATTAGCAAGGCGCCAAGCACAAAGAACTAAACTCGGTTTGCGCTGTCGAGAAATATTTGAGCGACTTCGCCCGGAACTGATCGGCGAGTATTACAATTGGTTTATTGCGATCGAGCCGGACAGTGGAGAGTATGTAATTGACAGGAAATTTCTCGGAATCATTGAAAAAGTTAAAGAACAATATAGCGATGGAGATGTGAGGCTAACAATATTTTGCCTCAATGAAAGAGGGACCTGCGGTCGGATATGATATCAGGAAGGTTTGGGGAAAACGGAGAGTTGTTTTTTGAGATAGAATTGATTGCTTCTAATGGCGAGGTTTTTCCTGTGGAAGTGATTCTAGACACTGCTTTTACCACAGGTTTTATAGCAATGAATTCTCAAGACTTAGATGCTTTAGATTGGTCTTTAATTGCCCCGCAAATCGAGATGCAGACAGCGCGGGGAGAAGGTTTTTTTGATATCTATGAAGCTTGGGTGATTATTGACGGTCAAGAGTCGATCGTTCCCGTTCATGTTGGAGAGGATATCCCGGAGATTTTAATCGGCTCCCAATGGTTAGATAGGATGCAGTTAGTTGTTAATAAACCGCTCGGGATTTTGACGTTAGAAATAGTATCGAGTGCAGAATGATTGAAGAACGATCGCCTTTTTTCCAAAAAAAGCGATCGCCCGCATTCAACTACAAGAATGACTGTATTTTAGTAGAGTCGAGTTCCCGACCGATCAGCACTAATTTTGTTTGGCGGAGTTCGGAAGGTTGCCAAAGGCGATCGTAGAAATATTCTATGCGCGAGCCCACACCTTGCAACACCATCCTCATCGGTTTCTTGGGAACCGCCACAAACCCTTTAATCCGATAGATTTCCTCCTGCTGCATCAAGGATTGCAGTTTTTTCACCAAAGCTTCAGGTTCAAATTCGCGATCGGCAATAAAGTAAGTCGAGTTAATATCATCATCGTGTTCGTGTTCCTCCTCAGCATCGTGGTGACTCGGGCGAGACTCCAAATCATCCTCAACCGCAGCATTAAATCCCAATAGCACATCAGGGTTAATTTCGCCAGCTTTGCAGGGAACAATTTTCACACTCGGACGCAACTCTTGTTGCAACCAGCTTTGGACTTTCTGGTGAGTTTCAGCATCTACGCGATCGACCTTCGTTAAAAGTACCATATCGGCACAGGCTAACTGGTCTTCAAACAATTCCTCGATCGGAGTTTCGTGATCTAAACTAGAATCAGCCTGCCGCTGTGCCATCAAAGCATCGATATCACCGACAAAAGAACCGCTAGCAATAGCTTCGCAATCGACAACAGCAACCACACCGTCCACAGTAGCACCGGTGCGAATTTCCGGCCAGCGAAAAGCTTGAATTAAAGGTTTAGGAAGTGCGAGGCCCGAAGTCTCAATTAAGATACAATCAATTTGTTCTCTGCGCTTCAACAATTCCTGCATAGTCGGCAAGAATTCCTCTTGAACAGTGCAGCAAAGACAACCATTTGTTAGTTCAACAATATTGCTGTTAACATTTTCTTCTTCGTCGCAAACTTGGCAATCGCGCAGCAGTTCTCCGTCAATTCCGATTTCGCCAAATTCGTTAACCAGAACAGCAATTCGGCGACCTTGATTATTTTGCAATAAGTGGCGAATTAAGGTAGTTTTGCCGCTACCGAGAAAACCAGTAATGACAGTAACAGGAATTTTGTGCATTGATAATTTTGTTTGTGCTTATTTGGTAATGGGATATATTGTTCCCAGGCTCTGCCTGGGAATGCTAATCTAGAGGCTCTGCCTCGCTGGAATAAAGGAGCGCTTTTAATACAAGGCTCTGCCTCGCTGGAATAAAGGAGCGCTTTTGATGACAGTAACAGGAATTTTGTGCATTGATAATTTTGTGCTTATTTGGTGATGGGATATATCTCGTTCCCCGGCTCTGCCTGGGAATGCTAATCTAGAGGCTCTGCCTCGCTGGAATAAAGGAGCGCTTTTAATACAAGGCTCTGCCT
>NZ_JAUBTO010000054.1:9866-46521 GCF_036702495.1 Microcoleus sp. C2D2
CTGCGTATGCGTTACCAGGCAGAGCCTGGGAACGAGAAACGAAAGGGAAAAAACTAAAATCCTTACTACAAACCTATCTAATTTGGTAGTGGTGGAATCTTTGCTAAAACACCTTTTTTCAGAGCTTGAGGGCGCTCAGACCAAGGCAACAAACCGTCCGGTTTAGCATAGTATTGACCCGCGCATTCGAGTACAGCCTCGACGCTTTCCGACTCATTTGCTGGCAAATCGCCAAACAGATAAGTGTACTTTCCTACAGCAGCAAAAGACACCGCACAAGAGTGACTGCAAGCACTCATGCACTCAACCTCTTGAATCTCAAATTGATCGGAAAACTCCCAATCTTTAGCGAGTTGCGACAAATTTTCCATGAATTGTTGACCGCCGCTTTTGCCTTCGCGTTTGCCGTTTTTCCAAACACTAGCGCAAGCAGTGCAAACAAATAGACTGTGCTTTGTGCGTACAGCCGTGTTAATTCCATCCATCATCCGTACCTCGCAGATGCGTTCAAAAGTGAGTTAGATATCGGCGGGCATTCTGACTTGAGAAACCACAACGGTTTCATTACAGTTGCGGGACAGCGCCGGACTTGCACCGAACTTTCCCCGTTTCCTCTAGCGGCTGCTCCCCGCTAGAACCGATAGCGAAATCACATCATACCTCATTATGTTGCACCATTCTCAATTAGCCTTTTCTGAACAGGCTTTCCAACCTGTGAAGCGAGAAAATTTATCTTTTGTGGAACAGGCCGGAAAGCCTGTTGCTGACAATGGTGCAATATCTCAGATCGTACCGCACTTGCCGTCAATCGATTTTAGATTTTAGATTTTAGATTTTAGATTGGAGAAAGCTACCCCAGGGATAAATCTGGGTACTTGTTTAGTAGTTTGTAGGGTGCGCCACAAGCACCCTACAGATTACAAATTATGCAGTTTCGTGCTGTTTGTGCCATGCAGGATGCCACAGCAATTCAGCAGTCGATCGCTTCTCGACCATTTCAGGAGTAATCATACAGTTAGCCACATCCTTGCGAGAAGGCAACTCGTACATCACATCCAGCATTAACTCTTCTAAAATGCTGCGGAGAGCTCTGGCGCCAGTTTTGCGACGATAGGCCTCCTGGGCGATCGCCCGTAGCGCTTCCGGCTGGAATTCCAATTCCACGCTGTCCATCTTCAACAGCTTTTGATACTGCTTCACCAGCGCATTCCGGGGCTCAGTCAATATCTGCATCAAAGCTGCCTCATCCAGCGGCGAAATCACCGTCACCACCGGTATCCGCCCGACAAACTCAGGAATCAAACCAAACTTGACTAAATCGTCAGGCTGTACCTGCTGCAAAATATCAGCCGCCCGCTTGTCTTTCGCCGGCAAAGTTGAGTTGCTGTCGCTTGGTGTTGGCTGAATAAAGCCCAAGGATTTTTTACCCAAACGCTGTTCAACTATTTTTTCCAAACCGACAAAAGCACCGCCGCAAATAAATAGAATTTTGCTCGTGTCAATTTGAATAAAATCTTGGTAAGGATGTTTGCGGCCGCCTTGCGGGGGCACATTAACCACTGTTCCTTCCAACATTTTTAGCAGCGCTTGCTGCACTCCTTCTCCCGATACATCCCTGGTGATCGAAGTGTTTTCGCTTTTGCGAGCAATCTTGTCAATTTCATCAATATAAATAATGCCGCGCTGCGCCGATTCCACATCAAAATCCGACATTTGCAACAGCCGCAGCAAAATATTTTCTACATCGTCGCCGACATATCCAGCTTCTGTCAGCGTCGTCGCATCGGCTACCGCAAACGGGACTTCGAGCATTTGCGCCAAACTTTGCGCTAACAAAGTTTTGCCACAACCTGTCGGCCCAACTAGCATGATGTTGGATTTTTGCAGTTCTACATCGCTGTCAGGGAAAGACTTGTCGCTATCTTTAGCTTGGTCAACGCTCAAGCGCTTGTAGTGGTTGTAAACTGCTACAGAAAGGACTTTTTTTGCTGAATGCTGGCCGATTACGTGGTTGTCTAAATGCTGCTTAATGTCTGTCGGTTTCGGAATTTGAGCTAAAACCATTTTCGATTTATTCGATCGACCCGGGCGTCGCGTTCCTTGTCCTGGAGACTCTCGCACCTCTGATTGGGGAATCTGTTGACCAATTGTTTTACTGGAGTCAAAGAACTCCTCCTCTAAAATTTCATTGCACAGTTCCACGCATTCATCGCAAATGTAGACGCCGGGCCCAGCTATTAACTTGCGGACGTACTCTTGCGACTTGCCGCAAAAGGAGCATCTCAGATGGGAGTCATATTTTGACATATTTGCCTCTTACTTTACGGTTGCGGTTGCTTGTTTCGACTGGGGAAGTTGCCGCGGGAGCGACCGATTGCTCTGCCCTAGAAAGGTTTCCCGATCGGACACCCAAGCCAGTCAGTCGATTTTAGATTTTAGATTTTAGATTTTAGATTTACTCCACAGATGAATTTTGGAGCTTGAACTTTGGTCTAAAATTTGGCGCTCTGCACTTCTGGCGTCGGGGGCTTGTTTCCGTTTTTGGGCGGAGTCAAGCTTCGCGATCTCTGTTTCTAAGTTAACACTTTTGAGGCCTTAGTCATTAGTCATTAGCCATTCGACCCAATTTTTAATTTTTAATTTTCACTTGTAGGTAAAACAGCACTGGCTTACCATTTTTTGTATGCCAAAAATTTTCCAGACATAATTATTTTCACTCGATCGCCTTTTGGGTCTGATTCTTTCTCGACATCCAAAGTAAAGTCGATCGCGCTCATAATCCCGTCACCAAATTTTTCGTGTATCACTGCTTTGAGCGGCATCCCGTAAACCTGCATAATTTCATAGAAACGATAAATCAGAGGATCGACCGGAACCGAGGCCTCCAAAGAACCTTTTAACGGAGGTTCACAGAGAACCGCAGCCGTCTCGCTATCTAGGCCCAAAGCCGACACAATTTTCTCGGCTTCATCTTCAGATGCGGTTGCTTGACGGTAAATAACCGCGGCAATCCAAACTTCGTCGCGCCCCAAAACTTTTTCCAAATCTGCCAAACTAATTCCCTTAGCTTTTTTAGCAGCCAAAAGCTTTTCTGTAATTTCTGAAATTGCCATTAAATATTCTCCCACTCACTGCTGTGTCAGATGTGAAATTTTTCTCACATTTTGGTGATTTTGTCAAGACCCTATTGAGAAAAAAAACCGAATTTATCACTCGGAACTTCAGCAAAAGCTGGTCTCGTCAACCCCCACAACTCATACAATTTGAGATTTGAGATTTGAGATTTGAGAATTGACAATGACTGATGACTGCCAGGGTTGAAAGCTAGTCAAAAGTTGTATTCTTTTTTCAAACAGGTATCACAACCGATAGAGCCCAAAATAACTCATAACTGCCCTGCGGCAATGGTACAGTTGGCAGTATCTGTAGTACAAGTTACAAAAGCAAAGGCATTCGGCATTCGGCCCGCCGGCCGAATTTTTATCGTGCTAGCGTGAAGATATATTCTCGCTCCGGCAGCCAAAGCCCCTTTACCGCTCACAACCCACAACCGAGAAAGTATGGAGATTAAGACCAAAGATTACACGATCCAGTACGATCGCGCTACCCAAACAGTCACCTGCTGCGGCGCGTTCCGACTCAGCCTGGTGGAAGAATACGCGCCCATCGTCGATTTGCTCAACGAAGTGGCTGACTCCTCGCCAAACACGGTTACTCTAGACTTGCGAAACCTAGAATTTTTAAATAGTTCGGGAATTAATATTTTCTCAAAATTTGTCATCAAAGTGCGCCAGCAAAAAAATATTCAAATCGCCATAAAAGGCTCTAAACAGATCCCCTGGCAGAGAAAATCCCTGAAGAACTTGCAGCGACTGATGCCTTCCTTGCAATTAGAATTGGAATAGTAGAGAAAAAGTTGACATTCTCCCCGACTATCAGGTAGCGGGATTCTAAGAATCACTTCTTAGATTTCCTCTTTCTGCGACTCGGCTTACTTGAAGGAGTTTCCCCACTCAACCTCTTGTCGATGTCTCGCCTAGGCGTTTAACGTTCCCCTGTGCCCCACGGTAGGAAGTGCTAATTCAAGTATGTTCCGCGCTGCATTCCAATCTCCGTCCTGTACGCGACCTCCGTGAGGACATATGTGAGTTCTTTCACTTAGCGACTTTTCAACTATTTCCCCGCAGTTAGAGCAGTTCTGACGCTCTGTAAGCTATTCTGCATTTAAATTGTATGTCAAAAAAAATTCAAGTCTTGTGGGGTGTCCCGCCCGCCCTGAATATACAATTTAAATGCGCGACAGCTTAGTGCGGTGGAACAGCTACTGTTGCTACACCAAATACCTTGCCGAAATACTCTACCCATTGCCGGAAAGCTGACCGCGCAGCATCAGAAATAGACTTAGCTAATTTTCTGTTTCTAATCATGTTCGGCACCTGCAAATCCTCTTAGTGGGACTTAAACAAAAAATTAGTGCTAAGCATAGTAATATCCATGAGAGTTAACGCTTTCACCTTGAAAAACACACTATTAAGGAAACAACTCCAAGCGCCATGCCCCCATGTTTCGATAAATGGTGTCGTCGTTTCGACGATGTTTTTACACACATTGCCTCAAAAAACGGGGTTCAGGCACTATCTGGGAGGATTATTGGGAGTTCGGGAGCGAAAAAACTTGACTCAGATGTCAAAAGATGCTTGCGGAGTAACTTATCACCGATTACATCATTTTTTGACTGAAGATCCTTGGAACGCGGGGCTTCTTAACGAGCGACGGTTGCAATTAATGCAGCAATACTCTCAGACTAAAATTAGGAGAGGATTCACCCTCATAATAGATGACTCAGGTCTCGTGAAAAAGTGGAAAATTAACAGCAGGAATTGGCAGACAATATATCGGAGAAATTGGTAAAACCGATAACGGGGTAGTCTTAGTAACTACACATCTATATGATGGAGTAAAAAGTCTGCCATTAGATGTATCTTTATACCAACACGCTAGTTCATTACCATCCGGGAAACAAGATTCAGAATTCAGAAAGAAACCAGATATAGCCTTAAAGTTAATCGATAAATGCTTAGAGAGAGCCGAGCAACCCGTCATATTCAACCTTACCCCGATATTTACGCCGCCAATAACCAGCGACATTATTAAACAAGCCAAAACCAGGTTGTTTCGTGACTTTAACATCAGCGATAAAAAACCGAGTTTCGGGCAATAATCCTAACTCTGAGCGGTGAACATATTCGCGATATTCTTGCTGAATATAACGCTCTTGTTTTACCCTAAAAACAAACTTAAATTGTGGGTTTCAGAGCCAGTTACCCCACTTAACCCTACAAAATTCACCGTCGCCTAAGATGATGATGGCAGTTTTTTTTAAGAGCGATAAACCTGGGAGAATTAGAGATTTTTGTTCTTCAATGTTACTGCTGACTTTCTTGTCCCAAATAGGCCTGTATAATGGGAGCGCGCGCTGGCACCAGATCGCACTAATTACAAAAATATTTTTGTCGCGCCAGACAAGTGGGCTCGATAGCTAATTTAAGTGTCTGAGTCTGGGGAAATTTTGCCTTTAAAATTTCTTGAACTCGAGGAAACCATAGGCTTTCAATGTTGAGGCTAGATAATTTTAAAAATCTTTGTACGCTGCGCCTTCTGCTTTCAAATTGGAAAGGATTTGGCATTAAGGTCGCTAGCAACTCAATGCTAACTTGTTTCTGAGATTGCCAGAGATACACCAAAATTTTGAGAGTCAGATCTTCAGTATTTTTTAGTTGCTGTTGCAGGTGAAGAAGGTAAAATTGAGGAAACATATTTAAAAGATGGGGTGGGTTGAGAAAAATGACCCCATCTTTTTTTACCTTAAGTTGTCACGGATCCGCTACTGGCAATGCTTTTGACGGGGTTGTCACCCCGTCAGGTGAAGTAGTTTAGAAATAAGCGGTCAAGGGCATCGCTTGTTCCTTAAAAAAAAGAGTTAACGTGTGCGCAGCTTAATTACTTTGCTGGGAGTGCCGTTGATGGGATTGTCCGTGTCAAGTTGGGGCGCCGATCGACTTTTGGGCTACGGTATTGTTTTATTGGTGGGTGTTTGGGCGGGAATGATTAGTTTGGGGTGTCAATACTTCATGGTGGATGTGAATCCGCAGCTATACAAAAAAGATGCAGAGAACGATCGACTTTCAGACAAAAAAGAAAAGCAAATAACAGATTTTGTACCTTCGGCGCTAAAATATTCTAATTTCTTAATGTTTATTCTTTACTTTAGCCTGTGGACATTTGCAGTTAATCTCAGCGCGCCTTTTTTTAATATCTACCTGCTGAAAAATTTAAGCTTGGATGTGAGTTTGGTAACGATTTACAGCAGCTTGGACTCCGGGGCAAATCTACTGCTGCTGATGTTTTGGGGCAAGTTGGCCGATCGCTGGGGAAATCGCCCCCTGCTAATTGCGGTTGGGCTGGTGGTGGCCGTAACGCCTTCGCTGTGGTTGGGTACGGGCAATTACCCGTTTGCGGTGTGGGTGTGGCTGCCGCTGCTGCACTTGCTGGGGGGAACGACTTTAGGGGCGATCGGGCTGTGTACTAACAATATTCAAATGGAGATAGCCTCGATCGAGCAACCCTCGACTTATTTGGCGATCGCCACTGGTTTCGGCAGTAGCTGGGGCTTTGGGAACTACCGCCGACGGCTTTCTTGCCGAACTTCCGGGCATGAGTTTGGGAACACTGTTTGCCCTCTCGGCTGCTGTGCGGTTCTTCGGCTTGCTGCCTTTGATTTTGGTGCCAGAACCTCGCAGCTTCTCGCTGCGGTCGATCGTCCCCACTTTTGGACGTTTCAAATTTAACCGGGGTTAGAAAATTTTCCCACAAATTTACCGATCGAGAAACCAGAAAAGCGCACACATCGATCGGATATAGCTGTTTTAAAAGCTGACAAGGCAGAGCGTAAATCTGTTTAAATGTTTGTTAGCTAGGGCGTCGGCTCGATACTCCTGTTAGGAGAATCGAGCATTTTCCCAGAACCAAACCTAGGATTTCACGCTCTAATTTAAAAAGTTTAAGAAATATAAATAAAATTAACCTTTTAATACAGCCAACTAGACTATATGGTGCTTTGGGACTAATATCCTGAGGATCGAAATAACTCAAGATTGCCCAACCAGATAACAATTTCGAGCAAGAAATTAGGAGGGATCGCCTGCTGAGGCAACCCAAAAAGGGGAATTGGCAATTCTCAAGTAACCGATTAGCAATTACAGCTCGCTATCAAATCTCAGAGAAAAGAGAGAATGTAAAAATGAAACGTCTGATCGTTTGCTGTGATGGAACTTGGAACAGACTAGATACTCAGTGCCCAACTAATGTGGTTAGGGTTGCCCAGGCCGTGAAACGGACAGCCAGTGACGGGGTTCCGCAGATCGTGTTTTATGACGATGGAATTGGAGTAGACAGTAACAAGATTGTGGGCGGAGTGACTGGGCTGGGAATCGATAAAAATATCCAACATGCCTATCGTTTTCTTTCTTTCAACTACGATCGGGGTGACGAAATCTATCTATTCGGGTTCAGTCGCGGTGCTTACACAGTCAGGAGTCTAGCGGGGATGATCTATTGCTCCGGTCTCCTATCCCGCCGTTATGTTACCAAGGCATCACAAGCTTACGAGCTTTACCGTGACCGAGGCATTAAACCAAGTCATGACAAAGCAAACAGTTTCCGCAAAGAATACGGCAAAGATAAGGGCGATCGCGTCCCGATTACCTTGCTTGGTTGTTTCGACACCGTTGGAGCCCTTGGTATTCCTCTTGTACCCGTCTTGCAGAAGTTGGAGGAACCGCTCAAGCTCAAAAGAAGGTACCAATTCCACGACACCACTTTAAATAAGGATATTGAGAGGGCGTTGCACGCCGTTGCGATCGACGAAATTCGCGCAATCTTTGATGTTACCCTGATGAAGAAAAATCCTGATGCCCCGAAGCAGAAGCTTCGTCAAGTTTGGTTTCCAGGCGAGCATGGCTGCATCGGCGGTGGTACGCTAGCATACCGCGGGTTATCAGATGCTGTCTTGAAGTGGATGTTGGATCAAATCAGTGACCTTGAATTGAAGCTTGAATTCGACCCAGATGCCATTAAGGATATCAAGCCTGATTATAAGGTTCCATTTCAAAACAATCCTGGGTTCTACAGATTGGCAGGAATCAAGTTGCGCGAGGTGGTGGAGACCATTGACGATATTCATGAAAGCGCGATCGAGCGTTTTGAAAGCGCAGACCTACCCTACCGCCCCAAGAATCTAGAAGCGCTTTTATATAAAAAATTAAAATCAATTGAAAAGGAGACAAAAGACTAGATCGAGATCCCGGAATAGAAGCTTGGCAATCAATCAAATCTACCACAACCCAAACGAGAAACAATTATGCCTTCAAAAAGAGATACATCAAGAGACGGGCAGAAAAACAAAATCGAGACTTTGCTTTTAACTAACTTCAAGCCGCTTTGGAGCTTCATTCAAAGCAACGAGGGACTTAGCAAAAAAGTCAACAAAACTCTGATTAACAATGCCGTCTTAAAAATTCCAACTCGCCCCTATGCGTTTAGTACCATGTCTCCCTACACCTCTTGGGATTCATTAAACGATCGCTCTTATTCGGGACTTCATCTACCGCCTACCGATTGGAAGCCATTAACGGATAAAAGCTACGTAGGGGTTAATTTAAGCCCTACAGAGAATTTTGAAAAGAATCTCCCGCCTATTAAGGATTTGGAGGTCTTGTACCGCAAAAAAGAAGGGAAGACGAAATATTCGGCCAAATCCTCTCTTATGTTCCCCTATTTCGTGCAATGGTTTACCGACAGTTTCCTGCGAACCGATCGACTGGATCAGCGCCGAAATAGTTCCAACCACCACATAGATATGTGTAACGTCTATGGGTTGAACGCAAATATTACTCGCCTGCTGAGGTCTAATCAAGGAGGGAAGCTAAAAAGCCAAATTATAAATGGCGAAGAATATCCTCCTTTTTACTATGATGAGAACGGACAGCCTAAGGAAGAATTCCAAGGAATTCCCCATCAAATAGTCGGTGAATACGACGAAAAAAAATCAGATAAAATACCCCCGGAAAAGAAACAAAAATTATTTGCAATGGGGATAGAGTTAGAGCGAGTCAATGTGCAAGTTGGCTATGTAATGCTCAACGTTCTTGGCTTAAGAGAACATAATCGCGTGTGCGACCTCTTAGCAAAGAATTATCCAACTTGGGATGATGAACGCCTTTTCCAAACCGCCAGAAATATCGTGATGGCGGAGTTTCTTAAAATTGTGCTTGAGGATTATATCAACCACCTTACTCCCTATCACTTCCAATTCTTCACCGATCCCCCAGCGTTTATTGATGAAAAATGGTATCGCAACAATTGGATGATGGTAGAATTTACTTTAGTTTATCGTTGGCATAGTATGCTGCCCGATAAGCTAATCCATGACGGGAAGGAAATGCCTATGCCCGAGTCGATGTGGAACAATGATATGATCGTGAACAAGGGTTTGGGAGCTATGTTTGAAGAAAGTTGTTCCCAACCAGCAGCGCAATTGGGTTTATTCAATACGGCTGAGTTCCTAATTCCAACCGAGCTAGCGAGCATTCGTGCAGGTCGTGCAGCCAAATTAAGAACCTACAACGATTACCGCGAACTCTGTAAGTATCCACGGGTGACCGATTTCAATCAAATTAGTGGCGATGAAGATGTCCAAAAAGAATTGAAACGATTGTACGGTCACGTAGACAACATTGAGTTGTATGTTGGACTCTACGCAGAAGATTTGCGGCCAAATTCAGCCTTACCTCCTTTAGTCGGACGACTGATAGGAATTGATGCATTTTCTGAAGCTTTCACCAATCCTCTATTAGCCGAAAATGTCTTCAATCCAGAAACTTTTTCACCTGTAGGTTGGGAAGAGATTATGAATACCAAGACCCTCTCGCAGGTGCTGAACCGTAATGTTCCTGGCGGTAAAGAGTACAAAATTTCTTTTTATAATGAGGGTTGGGAACGATCTTAATGAGCTGACAGAACACGAGGAAAGTGGGGTTACAAATTGTAAAGTGTACGCCTTTCTTTCCAATGTATAACTCCTGTTCAATAAGAGCCGACAGTCGCAGTGGTGAGTTGTTCCCGGTTTAGAGGATGACGCAATTAACCGCGAACAACTTACACCTGAGTTCCCTCGACATTACGTGAAAAATCAGGTAAAGTAGAAGGGAAAAATGCCAAGCATTATCGCCACAATCAGCTTTTCCAAGGTTATTTATGAGCAAGAAGTTATTTACCGAATATCCCGAACAGGACGAACGCAAATACTACGATCTTTTGGTTGAGCAGGCCAAGCTCCGGATGGATAATCTTTACGGAGATAAGGAGCGGGCGCTGCGAGATACTCATGCCAAAACTCATGCGTGCGTTAAAGGAACTCTGGAAATTTTTGACTTTGATGAGGAAGCGATTAAAGGGGAATTGGGCAAACGCGCTTCGTTAAGTTCTTCGCAACTCAATGCTATTTCCCTTAAGCAAGGTTTGCTAGCAAAACCCAAAGAATATCCTGTTTGGTTGCGATTTGCTAACGGGGCTACCAAAGTATACCCCGATCACAAAACAGATTCGCGCTCAATGTCATTGAAAGTGATGGGGGTGGAAGGGGAACGACTGGCGCAAAGCCACGAGTCAAAAACCCAGGATATCATTGTTCACAATTCAGAGATATTTGTCAGCCAAACCATCAAAGACTACTACGGCTTTTTTTCTGCTCTGGTTGAATCAGATGAGACATTGAAAAAGTGGCTATTTCGACATCCCAGACACTTTATAGCGGTCTCGACGCTTACGGGTAGCCGGACTCCGAAGAGTGTGTTAACAGCCAAATATTGGAGCGGTTCACCCTCTGCTTTGGGTCTCTATCCCGATTTCGATCCCTCAGGGCCTGGTCTAGTTCCTGTCGAATATCCTGCTGTAATTAAGTATGGGTTTACTCCGGTTTCATCCCAACCACCGCACGAGATAATTCCCGAAGAATCTCGACCGGGAATTCCTAAAATTCCCTTTGTCGATCGCGCTAAAGCCTTGGGTTTAGATCCGAATAAACCAGACAATTATTACCGGGAGGATCTAATTCAAGCTTTGGCGAAACCTGATGCCGAATACTGGTGGGATTTTGGCATTCAGTTCCAAACCAGCCTAAAAATGCCGATCGACGATGGCATCAATGTCTGGAAGGAAAAGGAATCACCCTTCTTGACAGTAGGTCGTCTCACCATGAAGCATCAGATTATTGATTATGAAAAACAATCTGATTTCAACGAAAACTTGAGATATTCTCCCTGGAACGGCTTAGCAGTTCATCGTCCTGTAGGTGCGATCAATCGGATACGCGGTGTTGTTTACCCCGTTGTAGCGAATTATCGCCTTCAAAAGCGAGGTCTTGTCCACCACGAACCAACAGGACAAGAAACTTTTTAAGGGAATAATAGTGGCAAGGGACATCATTTAATGCCATCAGGCAGGTGTCGTCCGAGCAAATGGCAACTCAAGGAAGTTAACCGGAACTTACCCCGTGTGCGGGGTAAGTTCCGTCGGAAACCATTGCGAGGTGAGACTTGCCCGCAGCGTCCAAGTCTTTTACATGACTACAATCTCTGACAACCCTTATGTGGCGGGGTTTTTGTTGAAATTCATCACAGAATAATACTCTCGCCCTAAATATTAAGAAAATCTTAAATACATGACTGCGGTTTGTCGGCAGTCAAGTCGCTAAAACCGAGACGGGACAAAGAATACAGCCCCCTGAACTATCCCCGCAGGGGGTAAGTTCCGGTTTAAGTTTTTTGACCCTGAAGGACGATCGCAAATCTTAACGATAGAGGGCAGAAATGTCCTTGCATTTTTGTAAAAACTCTGAAAATATAATCAACGTTGCGTTTGCTAATACGTGACAAATTACTTAATAACTGACAACTTTCGTACAAAGGACACTTTTCATGCTAAGACGTGGTATCAAATTAGCTGCTTTTGGTCTAGCGTTGCTTCTTTTTACAATAAGTTTAGCGATTGCTACACCAGCATACGCAGGAACAATTACGTTGTATGAAGGCAATGGCGGACAACAAGATGTTGTAGCAGTTTATCCCGATAGACCTGATATCTCACAAAGAGTTAGTCCAAATGATGAGGCTCGTTCATTAGTACTTAACGAAGTACAGCCATTAACAAAGATTACAATTTATGATGACCCAAGTGGTGCTGAAGATGACGATTATACCGTCATTAAAGTAAAACAAAAAACTCCTTCCAACTTAGTGGTAGGTACTTTTGAAAATGGTTTTGAAAATGAGTATGTCAAGGTAGAACATGACCACGACAATGGACTTGACGGAAAGGTTTCACGTATCAAAATTGAGAGTTTTGATTTTTAGTCATTAGACCAGCCAGTTAGATCGGCCAGCAAGCGATTTACCCCAATTTGGCTGGCTGGCTGGTTTAGCTTAAATCCTTGTTAAGCGAGGCTTTCAGCGGAACTTACCCCGTGTGCGGGGTAAGTTCCGCTGAAACCATTGCGAGGTGAGACTTGCCCGGAGCGTCCAAGTCTTTTACATGACTACAATCTCTTACAACCCTTATGTGGCGCGGTTTTTGTTGAAATTCATCACAGAACAATACTCTCGCCCTAAATATTAAGAAAATCTTAAATACATGACTGCGGTTTGTCGGCAGTCAAGTCGCTAAAACCGAGACGGGACAAAGAATACAGCCCCCAGAACTATCCCAGCAGGGGGTAAGTTCCGGTTAACAAGCGAAATCTTCAAAAAATCCCATCCCTTTTTAGGGGGTGGGAGTGTTGAAAATTATTAATTTTTAGTCCTCAGTCCTCAGTCCTCATTATTCAGTAGCAATTAATCAATAACTGGGTTCCTACCGAATTATTAATTACTTGCTAGCAACCAACTGATGACTAATGACCAGCGACTGATGAGTAATAACTTAAGCTTGCCGCGAGTAGTATTCCACCACTAGCAGTTCGTTAATCTGAAGAGCAATCCACTCGCGTTCGATAACGCCGTTAACTTTGCCAACCAGTTTTTGCTTGTCAAATTCCAAGTGATTGGGCAAGTGAGCCAAGCCTGGGTCTTTGAGATTAGCTTCTACCATTGTGCGCGATCGCTCTCTATTTTTCACCGCAACCACATCACCAGGCTTGCACTGATAGCTGGCTATATTGACTTCGCGGTCGTTGACAGTTATGTGACCGTGATTTACCAATTGTCTAGCGGACGGAATGGTTGGAGCCATTCCCATCCGAAACACAGTATTGTCCAAGCGCATTTCCAAAAATTGCAGTAACACTTGACCTGTGGAGCCGGTGACTCGGCGGGCTTTGCGGACGTAACGGAGCAGTTGGCGTTCCGTCACACCGTAATTGAAACGGAGTTTTTGCTTTTCTTGCAAGCGAACAGCGTACTCAGAGAGCTTTTTGCGGTTTTGACCGTGCTGTCCGGGCGGATAATCTCGTCTGGGGGTTTTGCGGGTTAGACCCGGCAACTCTTTCAGGCGACGGACGATTCTCAATCGGGGGCCTCGATATCGAGACATTTATTTTCCTCTCTAATATCTGTATGCAATTTTATGCAGACTCTATATTATATGTTAGTAAGGGTGAAAATTCCAACAAAAATCGATAAAAAAACGATCGACCGCAGCGCGATCCATAATGTGGGGTAAATCCTGAAGGAAAAGCCGATCGCTCGATCGCCCCAATCAGCCAAAAAACTCACTACTCGATCTGCCATGCACAACCGCAATTTTTCCCGCACTTCTTCCCCAAAACCAGCACCGACAGGCTCAAGCGCTACCGGGCGCTGGATGTTGGCTCTCGGCACGCAGCTAGCAGCACTCGGTTTGTTGGCTAGTGCACTGCCAATCTCGCCAGCATCAGCCATCACTATTAGAATCCCTCGCAATAGGAATCCCTATCGCGTCTGCGCCCTGGAACTAATCGATGCCGGAGTGGCTGCAGAGGCAGCCGCCGCCGCTTGTGCTGACGCGCTCCACCCCCGCGACATATCTAAATGCGCCCTCCAAATCAACCGCAAAACTAATATTTCTGGTATCGAAGCGCTCTCTAGCTGTCGGCGGGTGAGGCGTCCCAAGGAATTGGCTACTTGCGTAGTGAATATTAACGGCAAAACTCGAACTCAAGCAGCGGCTCCCCTGCTAGTTCTCGATGGATGCCGCCGCAGTTTATTGCCACAACAGTTTGCTGAATGCGTAGTCGGCTTGAGCGGCAGGCTCGACTTTCCAACTGACAGGTTAATCGCCACTTGTCTGGACCCGAGGGGCAGCGTGAGCCAGTTGGACGGGCCTCCTGCACCGACGCCTCCTGCGGAACTAATTTCACCGCCTTCGCGCCTCAATTAATAACCGTTGACTGTTAACTGTTAACTGTTGACTGTTAACTGTTGACTGTTGACTGTTGACTGTTGACTGTTGACTGTTGGCTGTTGACTGTTAACTGACTGATGACTAATGACTAAAGATATCATGTCCGATCGATTAACCATAATATCCCGGTCGGGGCGGGTTTTTGAGATTGGAGATTGTTCGCAGGTATTGTTGGTGAGGGGAGCCCCTACAAAAATCGCGGTCGCTCGACCGGACATGATATTACTGATGACTAATGACTAATGACTGATGACTAATGACTAATGACTAATGACTGATGACTGATGACTAATTTTTTTAAATCAAATGTCACAAATTTTTGCTGAAATTACAGTCGAAGAATTAGGTAGCCAATTAGCCGAAACCAATGCTGAGAAATTGCAGCTTGTAGACGTGCGGGAACCTCACGAAATTGAACTCGCGGCGCTGCCGGGATTTGCAGCTTTTCCGCTGAGCGAGTTTGCCGAATGGTCTGGTGAAATTGACGCTCGACTCGATCGCGACAAAGAAACCCTAGTTCTGTGCCATCACGGAGTGCGATCGGCTCAAATGTGCCAGTGGTTAGCCAATCGAGGATTTACCAACGTTAAAAATATCGTTGGCGGTATCGATGCTTACTCAATGGTGGTCGATCGAACCGTCCCCCGCTATTAACATCTAATCCAGTTATTAACGATCGTTTTCTTCAGAGTCCGCGCGGGCGGACTTTGTATGCGTAGAAACGAATTATATTTCCCCCGAATTACCTAATTAACAGTAGCAAATCGAAAATTTAAAAGCTTACTCATAGTGAGGCGATCGCGCCCCTGCCGTTTCGAGTCATAAAGAGCCTCATCAGCCGCCATTACCAGCATTGCTGCATCATTTTCCGGCCCCGGAACAACGCTGGCAATTCCCAAACTAATCGTTACCACAGAATTAGGCAGACCGTCAAATCTCTCCGGCTTAAAAAAAATCTTCAAATCTTTAACTTTCACTCTAATGTGTTCGGCAACAAGCAGAGCGATCGCCGCATCAGTTTGAGGTAAAATCACAGCAAATTCCTCACCCCCGTAGCGAGCGGCTACATCAGTAGGACCCTGGAGTGATTGGTGAATTGTCTGAGCTACCGCTCGCAAACAATCATCTCCAGCTTGATGTCCGTAGGTATCATTATATATTTTGAAATAATCGATGTCGCACATAATCAAAGATATCGGCGACCCATCGCGAGCCATCTGTTTCCATTCCGCTCGCAAGCAACTGTCAAAATGCCGTCTGTTGCCAATTTGAGTAAGTTCGTCCACATTCACCAAAGCTAGCAGCCTTTCATTTTCTTGCTGCAAATCCTCCCAACCACCAGCCGAGAAACTGTCCTCGCACAAATTTTGCTCTTGAAAATACAGGCGATATAATTCGCAAGACAAGCTACAGTTATTTCCCTCTAATTTGACAAGTCCCAAGCTGTCTAACTGATAGGCCATAAAAGGTTCGAGGTGAACGCTATTTTTGGCATCGACAACCTGTTGGAAGGCGGATGCCAGTTCCGGCTGCTGTTGAATGGCGATCGACTGATTTCGTAAGTAGTCGCTATAAATTCCGCTGTGAGTAGGAGCTGCTATTAACAATTCTTCCAACTCGGCTAGCCCCAGTTCCTCCCCAGACTCATCCCGATCGACCGACAGAGGATTTTGCAGCAAAATTGCCAGGTGATAGAGGGCTAAATGCACTAAATAAGGATGCCCGCCTACCATGTTCATTAATTGCTCGATCGGATAGCTATCGCTCCAGTTCAGTCCGTGTCTGCGCGCCAAATCTTGGACTTGTTCAGCAGTCAATTCAGAGAGTTTAATCGGCAGCCCTACATTAAATGGAGATTGATTAAGACTCAAAGCAATATAAATTTCGGTCGAGTGAATGACGACAATGCGGAGTTTTTGCCAAGCTTCGCTTGCGCGAGCTTGTTCGTACCAAAAACGGAGCAGGGGCAGGAATTCTTGAGCAATATGGGGGCGTTCAAATACTCGATTTAATTCGTTGAGTACCAAGACAACCGGACTGTCACTTTCGGCGAGCAAATAGTTTTCAAAGTAAAGAGAGCAGCTTACCTTGCTGCCCATATCTTCATCCCAGAATTCAGCGAGATTTGGTTTGAGTTTGAGTTGTCGAGCGACATTGACACAAAGCCAGCGCAAAAATTTATCTAAACTAGCAAAAACCGCTTCGTCGGCTTGCTGAAAGTCTACAGTTACTGTGCGGTATCCGCGCTCGAGGGCGGCGTGAATTATGCGCAGCATCAGCGAACTTTTGCCCATTTTTATGGGAGCTTTAATGCGAATCAGGCTCCCAGGCTTGCTAATTTCTGCGCAAGCTCGGGCTTCGGCGGGCGATCGCTCGATATAAAATGGAGAGTCAATCGGTATGGGGCCGCCGGGAAATTCTAGGTCTGCAACCGTTTGGATTAAGTTTGGTGATTTTTGGATTCCTGCCATAGTCCTTCCGCGACGCGATACCCTGACTGTATCTTACCTTTGTCAGGTTAGCGGGGTAGACCAGCGGTGTACAAGATCGATCGAGAATCCTAAAAAATCTAAGTTGTTAAGGATTTCCCCCGACTGACTTTGCTATAGTAGTGTCACTTTACCCAATTTCAAACCCTGCTTTAACAATTCTGCCGACAGACAAAAATTCGACGGTAGCCCAGACGCCATGATTCTGGGCTTTTACCTGAAACATAACTCGTCGGTCGTTGATGTCGCGCAGGAACAGCCCCCATCAAAGGAGAAATAATCATTGTCACGCCACTACCTGTTTACCTCTGAATCGGTCACTGAAGGCCATCCCGATAAAATCTGCGATCAAATTTCAGATACGATTTTAGATGCCTTACTGACCGAAGACCCTAAAAGCCGGGTCGCAGCCGAAGTTGTCGTCAACACCGGCTTGATGCTGCTGACGGGCGAAATCACCACTAAAGCTCAGATAAATTACATAGAATTGGCGCGGAAAAAAATAGCCGATATTGGCTACATCCACGCTGACAACGGCTTTAGTGCCAATAGCTGCTCGGTCTTGGTGGCTCTAGATTCTCAGTCTCCCGATATTGCCCAAGGGGTCAATACGGCTCAGGAAAGCCGGGAAGAAGCTAGCGAAGAGGAATTGGACGCCATCGGCGCTGGCGACCAAGGTTTGATGTTTGGTTTTGCTTGCAACGAAACGCCGGAATTGATGCCTCTGCCTATAAGTCTGGCGCACCGGATTTGCCGTCAACTCGCCGCAGTCCGCAAAACCGGTCAGTTACCTTACCTGCGTCCCGATGGCAAAAGCCAAGTTACGGTGATTTACGAGGACGGCAAACCTGTTGGCATAGATACGATTTTAATTTCTACGCAGCACACCGAAACAATCGGCGACATCGCAGAAACGGCGGCCGTTCAAGCCAAGATCAAAGAAGACCTTTGGTCTGCAGTCGTCCAACCCGTGTTTGCCGATATTAGCGTGAAGCCGGATGCAGAAACTCGCTTCCTTGTCAACCCCACGGGCAAATTTGTCGTCGGCGGGCCTCAAGGGGATTCGGGTTTGACGGGCCGCAAAATTATTGTGGATACCTACGGTGGCTATTCCCGCCACGGCGGCGGCGCTTTTTCTGGGAAAGACCCCACCAAGGTAGACCGCAGCGCGGCTTATGCTTGTCGCTACGTTGCTAAAAATATCGTGGCTGCTGGTTTGGCCCAAAAGTGCGAAGTGCAGTTGAGTTATGCGATCGGCGTTGCGCGGCCTGTTAGCATGATGATCGAAACTTTTGGCACTGGAAAAGTTGATGACGATCGCCTTTTGGAAGTTGTGAAGCAGCATTTTGAACTGCGTCCTGCGGGCATCATTCAGGCATTTAACTTGCAGAATTTGCCTGCTGAAAGAGGCGGCCGTTTCTATCAAGATGTGGCGGCTTACGGTCACTTCGGACGCACTGATTTAGAGCTGCCTTGGGAGCAAACTGATAAGGCCGAACTTTTGAAAGAAGCTTTGAGCGAGCAGTTGTTGGAAGTAGCCCGATAGTACAATTTTGGGGTGCGCACTGCGCACCCTATCCATAAACCTTATCCATAAATAATATCGGGTGCTAGGAATCAAGGTAGGGTGCGCACTACCAACCCTGTCTGGTTTAGGGATTAAATACCTTGCGGTTTTATACTTTGTAAAGGGGTGTTAGACCACAATTACGGTAAGTAGGTCGGCGCGATAAAACACAACTATGTAAACAGTAAAGTATCCAAATCCACCTCTAGCGGCACTCGTCAGCTTTGTTGACATACTTTTGGATGGTTCGGTTTAATCCCGCCTACCTACTTACAACTAATAGTTAGGTTACAAACGAATAGAAAATTATGCTAAAAAAAGTTGCTTTCGCTTGCACTACCCTTGTTTTAATCTATCTTCCTTTTGTTGCTCAGGATGCAGCAAAAGCAGGAGCAATGAGTGAGATCGTTGAATCTTGTGCTTGGACATGGAGGCGATATTCTGACGGTTCCATAGTTGCTAGAAACGTTCGTTTTATAGGTAACAAACAAATCATTGGATATTCCAGTACAAATGAGAGAGCATGGGATATTCAGAATGGAGAGTTGGTCTTTCTAGGTCAAACCGGAGAGGTTTTAACTATTTTTGATAAAGCCGGGTTTCGTCAAGGCAAACTTATCCTAGCTGGTCACTATGTAGGAGGTGATCGCACTGTCACGGAGTTAACGTGTGATGGTTTTTAGTACGGTCTTTCATCAGCGAAAGGTTTTGGAATTGCCTTTTAAACGGAACTTCCCCCCGCTGGGTGCGCAGTGCGCACCTTATCCATAAATAATATCGGGTGTTCTTCGGCGCACCTTATCCATAAATAATATCGGGTGCTACCAATCAATAACGTAGCGTGTTATTCGGCGCATTTTATCCATAAATAATATCCGGTGCTACCAATTAATAACGTAGCGTGCGCCGCGCGCACCTTACAACAAAAATAGAATAAATAAATGCCATTTTTCACACCTTTCCAATCAGCAATTCGCAGTTGGGCTTCGGAACTCAAACAGCGGTTTGCAGGTGAAAATTTTGCACCAAATCCAGCAGCGCTGCCAAGTTCCTTGGCATCTGAAAATCCGGGAATTCGTGGCGTTTGGATACCCAGCACCGACTGCCAAGTTCTCACCTCAAAACAGCGGATTGCTGAGGCAATGAAGTTTCTAGCCGATACGGGATTTAATACAGTTTTTCCTGTAGTTTGGAACCGGGGTTTTACTGCTTATCCTTCTCAAATTATGCGCGAACAATTTGGTGCGGAAATTGACGCCCGCTATCAAGGTCGCGACCCTTTGGCAGAATTAATTGTTGAGGCAAATAGAGTCGGTCTCAAAGTTATTCCTTGGTTTGAATACGGATTTGTGAGTTCTTACAATCTCAACGGCGGTCATTTGCTGGCGAAAAAACCGGAATGGGCGGCGCGCGATTGCAGCGGCAATTTACTTAAGAAAAATAACTTTGAATGGATGAATTCTCTAGACCCGGAAGTGCAAGAATTTTTGCTGGGGTTGATGCTGGAAGTTGCTAAGAATTATCCGGTAAACGGCGTTCAAGGAGACGATCGCATTGCGCTTCCTGCAGAAGGCGGTTACGACGAAAAAACGGTTAAACGCTACCGAGAAGAGTGCGGGAGAGAACCGCCGCCGCATTGTAGAGAGCGACATTGGCTGCACTGGCGCGCTGATATTATTACTGAGTTTGTGGCTCGCTTGCACCGAGAATTGAAAGCTATTAATCCTGATTTGTTGCTGTCGATGTCGCCGAGTCCTTATGAGTGGGGACTGGTGGAATATTTGCAAGATTCTAAATCTTGGGTTGACAAAAAGTTGGTCGATATGCTTCACCCGCAGTTTTACCGCCGCGATTTTAACGCTTACAAACAATTGGTCGATCGACTGATTGGGGAACAGCTTAGCGGCGAGCAAGTACAGTGCGTGTCGCCGGGTATTTTGTTGGCGAATCGAGGCAGCGATTATAGCATAAATCCCGAGCTGTTGTTGCAAGTAATTGCTTACAACCGCTGTCGCGGCATTCAAGGAGAAGTGCTGTTTTTTTACGAAGGTTTGCGAGATAACGGTAACGCTTTGGCTGAGGTTTTGAAAAATGGGCCCTATGCTCGTTGAGAGACAGTCCCGCAATCAAGCTGTTTCCGGTTCGCTGCGTTCAACCGAGCCGATCGCTATTTCCAGCCAACTTGCTATAAAATGATATAGCAGAGTTAGGCTAGCTAAAAAACTAGCTCCGCCAAGCAGCAAGCGCTACTAATTGTCAAGCTGATTGCCCAAACAAACCCGACAGTTAATAATTGGGGAGTAGCAAAAATAGCGGGATCAGACATATTTTAGAAGTGGTGCAAGCTTTTTTTACAAGTAGAGTTTTGTAGATGCTGTATTTTTTTTAAGACAGACAGTTTAAAAGAGCAATTTCAAGCGCTCGCCAAAATAATAGGTAAATCAATGAACTCAGCAGCCACCCTCATCCAACAGCTACCCGAGCTCAGCGATGCTCAATTCAATGAAAAATATTTGAAACAAAAACAAGGGATGCGCACCTTGGCGACAATATTGCCGGAAGTAGAACAGCAAAGTCTGGCTTTGCGGGCAGTAAAATTAGCCCTAAAAGTAAATTTAAAACTCGGCTCGAAGCTAGCAGGAACGGTAAAGCCAGAATTTCAAACAGCCACAATAAAATTAATCGGAAAAATCCCAACTTCGCCCCAGTTCAAAATTCAACTGCTGGCCCTGACAAGTTCCGATATGGCAATTCCGATGCTGGTCGCCGCATTGAACCACCAAGAAAGTGCAGTGCGCCTTAATGCCATTCGGGCGATCGGGAAAATCGGCTCCGAAGCAGCAGTAATTGAATTAGCCCGATCGCTCGAATCCGAAGATTCCCAAGTGCAAGCTTGGGCGGCTTGGGCTTTAGGAGAAATCGACTCGAAACCAGCAGCCGGATCACTGCTCAAAGCCCTCAACCACAAAGCCTCCGGGGTGCGCCTCTGGGCTGTTTGGGCCTTGGGCAAAATTCACCCCAAAACAGCCGTCCCCGCACTGCTCAAAGCGCTCAAACACCAAGACTCCGAGGTGCGCTGGCGGGCGGCCGTCAACTGCGGGAAAATCGGCGCCTCTGAGGTAGTTCCCTGGCTGAGGAACGCCCTCAGAGACTCGAATCACATCGTCCGCGCTAGGGCCGCCGCGGCTTTGGGGAAAATCGGCGATTGTGAGGCAGTACCCCGCTTAGTAGAATTGCTCTACGATCCCGACTCCTATGCAGTTTCTTTGAGGGCTGCCGAGGCCTTGGGACAAATCGGCACGGAAACGGCTGTGGCCGGCTTGCTGGAAGCCCTCAACCATGACGACTCAGACGTGCGCGGCAGTGCAGTTTCTGCCTTGGGGGAAATCAGCAGCGAAGTGGCTGCGGTGGCGGTAATGCGAGCGCTCTCGGATCGAGACATTTTCGTGCGCGGCAGGGCGGCGGTTGCCCTCGGGAACCTCAATACAGGCGGAGATCCTAACTTGCAAAAAATGGTGACAGCGGGACTGGCGCTCGCCATCGGCGACAGCGAATCTTATGTGCGGTGGAGAGTTGCTGCTGCTTTGGGGCAAATTGGGACAGAGGAAGCTGTGGCAGGTTTGGTGCGGCTGCTGGAGGACGAAACCTCTGGAGTGCGTCAAAATGCTGTCAAATCCCTCGGTCAAATTGGCTCGAGGGCTGCTCTTTTGGCTCTGGAAGCAGCTTTAAACCGGGAATTTGCTGACGTTCGCGCGCTGGCAGCCCAATACTTGCCCGATGTCAGCACCTCGGCAGAAACCGTTGATTTAGAGCCCTCAGCTTCGGCAGATTTCTCAGGTGAAAAACTGCCGAAAATCCTGATTGCTGCGGAAGCAGAAGCCAGCGACTACATTGTCGATCGCCCTGCCGGGCGCCAGATCGAATACCTGATCTCGATCGGCAGTCCCGGCGTGCGCGAGCCCAGAAATTTTCACAAAGTCCCGAACCGACTGCGGCTGGAATTTAACGACCTCGACACCCCCGTTGACGACCCCGATCGGGTTTTGCCTAAACTTGAGGACGCAATCAAAATTATCGACTTCGCCCTCAAAATGTCGGCGAGCCCGGGCAATTTGCTCGTCTGCTGCCAAAGCGGCATCAGCCGTTCAACAGCCACAGCTTTGACTGTTTGTGCTGCCTTGTTGGGCCGCGGCAAAGAACAAGAAGCGTGGGCCGTGGTGCTCGCCGCCAGACCCCAGGCTAAGCCGAATCGCTGGATGGTACAATTGGCAGATGAAGCTTTGGGTAGAGACGGTAAGTTAGCACTGGTGCTCGAATTGACCCGTGCTACTCCAGAACTCGAAATTGCCAACAGTTGACTCGCAGAAACCGGGTTTCTTTTGGTAAAACCTACAGCTATACTCAACTTACACGACTTCGCTTCAGACTTGTCTTTGCGGGGCAGCGATGCCAAAAGTCGATCGCCTGAGTGCAAAAGTTCGATCGGCTGCCGCATTTGTTACATTCTATACAGTGAATTCGTCCCATGCTCAACAAAAATCCTCCAGCAATCGTCGCATTGCTGGCAGCCAAAGTCCAAAGCGAAGGAATGGGGTACATTGTTAACAGACAATATCAGCTTTGGGCCACTCCCAGGCAAAACGGGTCAGACAAAATTTTCTGCCTGTATAATTCTATGCCGGGATAATTCCATGCTGGGATAAAATTTTCTTTATTATGCCTGTGGCAGACTTTTACGAGTCGAAAAAGTATTTTGGCAACAGCCATCAACACCCTAATTATCTATTAGACATCAACCGAATTTAAGTTTCTCCTCTGACTCCACAAGAGTTTCAGATGATTTTTGGCAGATGTCTACTGGAAAACAGACAAGATTTTCCGTTTGGAGAACTTAAGAGCGTGGTAAATTTTAACAAAATACAGGGGTTGCATATGTCAAAAATTTATTTGCAAAAAAAAACAGGGGACGAAGCAAGTTTATCAGTTGCCGTTTGGGAATGCTAGGGCGAGTTCAATCCAGAGTTAGAACCACTTAACCCGCCGCAAAAACCTGTGGCAACGCGAAAGGTCAACCCAAAAAATAGCAATGTAGGTAAACTGATGTCGCTCTTTATTTCTGAAGAAGCCGCTTCTATAGAAACCGCACAAAAAAAAACATCCAGCCAGGATTTTGTAGAAAGATCGTCCTTAATAATCAGCAAAATCTTGCCATTTAAAATTGGCGGTTGGCCCATCCATCAAAAAATTGGCGGCGGGTATTTCCTGGCAATAGGAATCGGATTTATTGGCTCCCTGAGCGGACTGGTAATAGCCGACTACTACCAAGGACAAGGAGTAAACCAACTCAATGATGCTCACCTGCAGGCCCAATTGCTGGGCAATTTTAAAGATTCAGCCCTGGCGGCGCAATTGCAGGGAGCGCAGCTAGATTCTTTGGTAGACAATTCGGCGCAACTAGAATTGCAAAAAGAGCAGTTGATCGCGAGTATTACTAAGGCAAAAAACCTGCGCTTGAAAATAGAAAAGTTTGCCGACAGCCAACCCGCTTGGCTGGCAGCAGAACCTGCGATTCTCAAAGCTTTACTGCAAGATTGCACAGAAGATTTAGAATCTTACGCCGATACTCTCCTGTCCAGCTTGCAGCAAATCCAGGGATCGCAATTATCACCAGCCCAGATAGAGTTAGCCCGAAAATTGCTGGCAATTAAAAGCGGAGAAGGTGCAAAAAAACTCGACAGTCGCCTTCAGGAAGTGAGCAAAATCATTGACATTGCCCAGCAGCAAGAGTCGCAAGGCGGTGAATTGATGGAGGACGCGCAAGGCCTCGAAAAGGGCATAATTATTATTAGTATGCTGGTGTCGGTAGCGGTGGCGGGAATGGTGGCTTACCAAACGAGTCGGGCGATCGCCCAACCTGTGATCAGCGTCACTCAGGTTGCCGAACAAGTGGCCGCCGAGTCTAATTTTGATTTGCGAGCCCCCGTCACCGGACAAGACGAAATAGGCTCATTAGCTGTGTCTCTCAATCACCTAATCGAGCGGGTTTCGGAACATACAAAAGAATTGGAAAAAGCTAAGGAAGCCGCCGTCGCCGCTAACACTGCTAAAAGCCAGTTTTTATCAAATATGAGCCACGAATTGCGGACGCCTTTAAATGCGATTATCGGCTACAGTCAACTACTTTCCGAAGATGCCGAGGAGGCGGGATTGGATGATTTTGTACCAGACTTGCAGAAGATTTACGAGGCCGGCACGCATCTGCTATCTTTAATTAACGATGTCCTCGATCTTTCAAAAATTGAAGCGGGAAGGATGAAACTCGAAACCGATGAAATTGATATCGAATTGCTGGTAGAAAATGTTGCGAGTGCTGCGAAACCGTCCATAGAAAATAATGGAAATATTTTAGAAATAGAGTGCGATCGAAGTGCGGGTATTATTCACGCAGATTTCAAGAAAGTGCGGCAGGTTTTGATGCACCTGTTGAGTAATGCTGCTAAGTTTACCAAAAACGGCAGGGTGAAAGTGAGTGTCAGGCGCATTCCAGGAAGGAAAGAATCGAATGCCGCAGGGCGCGAGGGTATTGAGAATTCTATGGCTGCGGGTGAAACTGATTCTGTGGGGATAGCTTGTCCCCTGCCGAAGGTTGAAGAGTCGGATTGGATTTGCTTATCTGTTAAAGATACCGGAATTGGAATGTCGGAAGAACAACAGCACAGGTTGTTTGAAGCTTTTGTGCAAGCTGACTGTTCAACAACGAAACGATACAGTGGCACCGGATTGGGGCTGACAATCAGCCGCTACTACTGTGAGATGATGGGCGGCGAGATTTTGGTAGAAAGCGAGGAGGGGAAAGGGTGTAATTTCACTGTCCGTATACCGGTGGGAAATGGGTGATGTGATGTTTGGGCGAGAGATGTAGGGAGTACGCCGAGGGGCGAAAATTTATGTTTCAAACCTCTGGCTTTATATCCAAATGCTTCACTCTTGTCAGTGGGGGCGCACTGATTTTACTCGGTTGACAGCATGAATATTTGGATTGATGCTCAGTTACCTCCCACCTTGGTGCTTAAATCATACTCATCTTGAATATTTTTGACTCGGAAACTAGCATTAAAGTTTTTTTTAAACTGACTTTGTAGCTGTTGTATAGTTGTTGTTTGTTTAGGCACGCGAGTAGACACAACAAAACATAGCTTCTTGATTTTTTGGGGATTGTCCGAAAGTAATCGGATAGTTGATTTTATTTGTTCAACTGCATGGACAATATCGCTTCCCTTCAACTCCACATATATTTCTACTTCATCAGAAGGCATAAGGGCGTAGTCACAGCGCAAAGTCTCGTTATCACCGATCGCGCAGCCATCAACCTTAATTGTTAATATTTTGTCTTGATTTGGGTTGAGGAAAGTTATTTTACTTTTGTTCTCCTGTAAGACAATTTTTTTGTCACATCTATACTCTTCACATTCTGGAAGACTTTTCATATACAATTCAAACTAAGTTCAGAAGTTGCTCGAATTCAATAGCTAGGTCATCAGAAACAGAATCAATCACTTTTGCATCTATCAATCCAGTCTCAGGACACACAATACTTCTGCATTTTCCATCCATTAAAACATAAGCTGAGAGATCGGAAACATCTAGTGATTTGTATCTAGACACAATTTTTTCTAATTGACGCTGCACATCTCCGCTGGATTCTTGATAAAGGATACCAGCCTGGAGTAGATTATTAAATGCTGTTAGGATATAGGGACTATGGGTCGTTATGAAGAATTGAAGTTGCTCCTTGCGACAATTAAATACAGTAGCAATCAGCTCGACAATATTACGCTGTGCGCTGGGAAATAAATGTGCTTCTGGCTCCTCAATATATACGGTATAGGAGGAATCTTCACAAGATAGTGCAGCTAGCATAACTGTAAGCGGCAATGTTTCCTGTTGACCGGAAGATGAGTTGGCAATACTAATACGTCTTCCATCTGGAACCTCCAGAAAATCTTTCCCTTTTTCATGTACGTGCTTCCCACATAGAGAATTCTCTATTAGTTTGTCTATTTCCTCTTGTATATCTTTATTTTCAAGTCTATCTATATATAAACCCTCACGTTTTATATTTTCATATATTGAACCAAACTCCCTTAGAAAGGGATCGAGCCCGTTATTGCTCGACAGAAAAGAAAAGATGTTATTCTGAAGATTAGCAAAAAAGGAGCGGCCAGCAGGAATAAACAACTGACGGAAGGCTGCCTCTCGACCAATAGATGTTACTAAAGAGTCTACAAAGATATCTCTCAACCTTAGGCTGGTTATATAGAACCGCTCCAAACTATCATACTTAGGATATGCTTCAGAATATTGAGTGCTTATTTTTTTAAGTAAATTGGGTAGCTCTGTAAGTTTATTCTTGAATAATTCTGAATAGCTGAGCACAATCTTGCCTTTAGATTCCTTTTTTCTACTAACTTCTATAAAAATATTTGCCACCTCATACCGTATAAAAAAATCTTGTTTCCCCCAAGAATCGGGAGGGAAATATTCTTCAAACTTCTTAGAATAGTTGGAATCTAGATTGCGTTGGGTCTGCTCGTTCTCTAAAACCAATAAAATTTCCCATACGAAGTTCTTAAAATAGAAAAGAAGTTTGGCGCAAACACTTTTACCACTGGCTTGGGGGCCAATCAGTATATTTATGCGCTTGATCTCAATCTCCAAATCTGTGATACCACCAAAGTTTTTAACTGTTAACTTTTCAGCCATAACTGGGACTCAAGTACGGTAAAGGTTTCTACTATATCTTAACATTCTACTTTGACTTTCTCGGTTTGTATTAAGGACTTTAGTCCTTATTAGCTCAAAGACTTAAGAAAAAACTGAAGTCCTTACTACAAACTGTATCAAATCCGATTATTTTCCCACACCAGCCGGCTGCTGACGGTTTCGCAGTTCCAGAAAAATCAACAAAGCATTAACATCAGCCGGATTCACCCCACCAATTCTTGTCGCTTGGCCAATAGTCAGCGGCTGCACTTTAGCCAACTTTTCCCGCGACTCCTTCGACAGAGTTGTAATTGCCATGTAATCCAAATCGGCCGGCAATTGTCGGCGTTCGTGTTTGGCAATGTCATCAATTTGATTTTGCTGTCTTTGCAAATAACCGGAATATTTGATGTCAATTTCGGCACCCTCTTTTTCAGCCAACTTCAGACTCGAATTGCCTAAATCGTACCGTTCCAAATCGACATAATGAAAACCAGGACGGCGCAGCAAATCAGCGAGAGTAATTGAACCTCTAATCGCTTGTTGGGTGTCAGCCAAAATTGCCTTGCCAATCTCCTCGTGTTCTTTCACGCGAATCGAGTACAAACGGGCTTTTTCCGCCACAATATTAGCTTGTTTCCGCTCAAATAACTCCCAGCGACGATCGTCAATCAAACCAATTTCCCGTCCCAGGGTCGTCAAGCGTTGGTCAGCATTGTCCGATCGCAATAATAACCGATATTCCGATCGCGAAGTCAGCATCCGGTAAGGTTCCCGCAAATCCTTCGTACACAAATCATCGATCAGAGTGCCGATATAACTTTGCTCGCGAGGAAACACAATCATCTCCTGATTTTTCGCAAACCGAGCCGCATTAATACCCGCCACAATCCCCTGTGCAGCCGCCTCCTCATATCCCGTCGTACCGTTCACCTGACCCGCGCAAAACAGCCCTTCAATCTTCTTAGTCATCAGCGTCGGATAGCACTGAGTTGCCGGCAAATAATCGTACTCCACAGCATAAGCAGGGCGCATCATCTCGCACTTTTCCAAACCAGGAAGAGTCCGCAGCATTTGCAATTGCAAACTTTCCGGTAAACCAGTCGAAAATCCTTGAATGTAAAGTTCAGGAATATCCCTACCTTCCGGTTCAATAAAAATCTGGTGACTTTCCTTATCTGCAAACCGCACAATCTTATCTTCAATACTCGGACAGTAGCGGGGTCCCTTCGCATCAACCCAGCCGCCGTAGACAGGAGAAAGGTGCAAATTGTCTCTAATTAACTGGTGAGTTTCTGGCGTAGTTCTCGTTAGGTAACAAGGCATTTGTTCGCGTTCTATCCAAACTTCGGGATCGAAACTAAACCAGCGAACATCTGCATCTCCCGGCTGCGGTTCCAGGTTAGTAAAATCGAGAGTACGTTTGTCAACTCTGGCCGGAGTTCCAGTTTTCAACCTGCCAGTTTCAAAGCCCAAACGGTTGAGAGTTTCCGTCAAACCAACGGCGGCAAATTCTCCCGCGCGTCCGGCAGGCATCGACTTATTGCCCACCCAAATCGTGCCGCCTAAAAAAGTGCCTGTGGTGAGAATTACAGCTTTGCATTTAAAAGCGACGCCGAAGTATGTTTCAACTCCGATCACCTCTTCATTTTTGCCTAAAACTAAGTCTGTAACCATCGCTTCGCGGATGGTCAAATTCTCTTGATTTTCAACAATATTATTCATCACAGCGGCGTATTCCCGCTTGTCTGTCTGTGCTCTCAGCGCCCACACTGCGGGGCCTCGTGAAGAGTTGAGGATGCGTTTTTGTAAGTAGGTGCGATCGGCCATTTTGCCAATTTCCCCACCTAAAGCATCCACTTCATTAGTGAGTTGAGATTTAGCCGGGCCGCCGACAGCAGGATTGCAGGGTTGCCACGCAATTTTGTCGAGGTTGAGGGTGAGTAAAAGAGTGCGACAGCCGAGGCGAGAAGTGGCGAGGGCGGCTTCGCAGCCGGAGTGTCCGGCACCAACTACGATGATGTCGAAACTGTCTTGGAATTGTACTGGTGTTTGTGCGGTCATGGCTGAGTTAGGGCAAGCGCAGGCGAGAAACGGGATTTTAGTCTTCTCTTTAGTTTAGTATAACTTAAAGACTAAACTAAATTATCATGTAGTATTTATGTGAAAAACTTACCCTTTTGTTGTAAAGTAGGTCAACCTAATTAAAGTCAAATTATCTTCTGTTATATCTCCGCCTTCTTTAAAAATTTAGGTATATTGATCTTCTGTTTTTTTAATTTTGCTTACTTCTTGCTTAACTTTCAATCGATTATTAGAGCAGCTAGATGCTTATCTAAAGCAATCTAGTAAAACTGGAATGTTACTTATGGATTTGCGCTCAACTTAGCATACTATTTTTCAGAATGGGAGATGGTTCCGAGTATATCAAGGGGGTGATCGTCACTCGTCCCCTTTAGCGATCGGCAAAATTTTACGAAACATTTCCAAGTAAAAATTTGCGGGCCTAAGTCGCTCAAAAATTGACCTCAGATCGCGCTGCAATTCACCAAACGCCCGATCGGAAAAGCTAGAATGCCACGCCAATAAACGATCGGGCAATTCGGGCAACTGAGTCGCAGGAACTTTGAGAATAAAATTATCCCAATCGATCTCATCCTCCATCGGCAATAAGCATCCTGTATCTATCAAGACAGGGATTTTCCCCAAAGACAAGGCCTCGTAAAATCGCCAACTATAATTGTCAGTCCCCCGCACACAGAGGGCGTAGGGATTACGCAGCAAATTGTCCAGAAATTCCTGACGCATATTCCCCCCGACTATCGGCTGTGCTCCCACTGAGCCACGGCCAACAAAATCCGTTTTGATTCTGGGATCTTTTTCCATAATCTGTATCGCATCTACCCGCAGGGGGTAGCAGCAAGTCATCCGAATTCCCTTAGTTGTAGCGCAGAAAAAATCTGTTGCCATCCAACGAGTCAGATCTCTGGGCAGTATTTTCCAGACCCCCAGTCCCAGACTTCCACCCTCACGACCGCAGAAACTCACACTCGGTATAGTTTCCTTGGGTGTTGGCTGCCAGTTGCGGATGTTAGTTTCTACGAGGAGATCGAATCCATCAGAATTGAGGTATGCCGGACTGATAATCACCCCCGACTCCTGAAGCTGACGATACCAAGAAAATCGAATGATATAGTCAAGCCACTTGGGTTTGCGACGCTCGTGGCTGATGTCAAAACCAATGGAGGGTAATTTTTGATCGCTGACTATTTTCCCGATCTCCTTGAGTCGCTTGGGGCTATAGAATGAAACATTGGATGGTAGCAAAAAAGCGTCAGCATCCCGATCAGAGACTATTTGGAAATTTTCTTGGATTGCCTGATTAAATGTTGGAGAGTAGTTGTTACGCCATGCCTTGAGGATTGGACAGCCATCGGGAAAATTTGATTCCTGCGCTAACTCTATACCAAGGGTTGTTAGTCTGATCGGCTGTGTCATAAGTTACACGATATTATCAACAAAACTAGAACTTAAAAAAATTGTATTTCTACAATAAGCTAACTTTCCCAATACAGGTACTTTTGTTTACAAAAATTTATAAAAAATTAGCACAATAAACAAGAAAAATCAAGGTTTGAGATTGATGTCTCATGCAATGACCAAAAATCCTCAGCCTGTGCAAGTTGTGTTTACAGATAAGTCCAAATAAAATCGTTATGTCTAGATGAAGAAAATGTTTATAAATTCAGGCGAAACCGATTCGCTGTTAGGAGTATTCCCCTATAAATGCTAGGAATTGAACTCGACTTGAACAATCAAAGATCGGATATTTTGCCGATCGACCAGACAGAAACCCCTCTCACAATTAGGTAAATTTATCCCCAACAGCTAACAGATTACCTACATCTTCTCCACTCTTCCTTCGCGTCCTTGGCGTCTTCGCGGTTCAATAATTCCGTAATCAGGCAGTTTTGCGCTATGTTAGACAAAAAAATCTCAACAAGCGTACACAACAAATGAAATATTTTTTCTTATCCGACGGGTGGAAAGTTGGGCGAGTCTGGGGAGTGGGCGGCGAGTGGACTTACGCCGCTTGGAGACGCCACCCCGACATTGTACAGCTCGACCTCTGTGTGTGGGATCACCAAGAAAAAATGTGGCTCTACCGCGTCGAAGAGGCTGTGCTCATGGTAGAAGTCAAACCCACAGCCCCCGCAGATCCGAACGATCCTGCCAAAAACATCGGCAACGTCGTGCTGACCAGACTGATCGATGCCGAGCAAGTCCTCGAACGCCTCGGGACGATCGCCACCCGCTGTGAAATGGGCAATCCGCAACTAATGTAACGCCGAACATATTGCAATCGGTTCTAACACTCGATACACTTCTTTAAATAACTTTCATTTTTATGCCTCCACCTTTGAAGGTAGAGGGCATTCGGCAAAAGGCAGAATTTAAAGCCCGCAGGTAACTGCTCGGGATTGAGAATCTGAATTTTCCGTCAAAATAGACATCATCACTTACACCTTGGAGAACCGCAATCAATGGGACTACCCTGGTATCGCGTACACACAGTCGTCTTAAATGACCCAGGCCGATTGATTTCTGTACACTTAATGCACACTGCCCTCGTGGCAGGTTGGGCCGGCTCAATGGCCCTTTATGAACTAGCAGTTTTTGACCCCACAGACCCAGTTTTGAACCCGATGTGGCGTCAAGGGATGTTCGTGCTCCCCTTCATGACCCGCTTGGGAGTTACGGGTTCTTGGGGCGGTTGGAGCATCACGGGCGAAGGTAACGTCGATCCCGGCTTCTGGTCTTTTGAAGGCGTCGCCGTCGCTCACATCATCCTCTCGGGCCTGCTGTTCTTAGCAGCAGTTTGGCACTGGGTATTTTGGGACTTAGAACTTTTCAGAGACCCCCGCACCGGTGAACCAGCCCTCGACTTGCCAAAAATGTTTGGCATTCACCTGTTCCTCTCCGGCTTGCTCTGCTTCGGCTTCGGCGCATTTCACCTTTCGGGACTTTTCGGCCCGGGAATGTGGGTGTCCGACCCCTACGGCCTGACCGGTCACGTCCAGCCAGTGGCGCCTTCTTGGGGCCCGGAAGGCTTCGATCCCTTCAATCCGGGCGGCATCGTGGCTCACCACATTGCAGCGGGCGTAGTCGGCGTAATTGCCGGTTTGTTCCACTTGACAGTGCGGCCGCCGGAACGTCTTTACAAAGCCCTGCGGATGGGGAATATCGAAACTGTACTTTCTAGCAGTATCGCTGCCGTATTCTTTGCAGCCTTTGTGGTTGCCGGTACGATGTGGTACGGTTCTGCTGCTACTCCGATCGAACTTTTTGGCCCGACTCGGTATCAGTGGGACAGCGGCTATTTCCAACAAGAAATCGATCGCAGAGCTCAAGCTAGCTTGGCCTCGGGCGAAAGCTTCAAAGAAGCTTACGAGCAAATTCCCGAAAAATTGGCTTTCTACGACTACGTGGGCAACTCTCCTGCTAAAGGCGGTTTGTTCCGCGCCGGCGCCATGGTCAACGGCGACGGCATTGCTAAAAGCTGGCTAGGCCATCCAGTATTTACTGACAGCGAAGGCCGGGTTTTGTCGGTGCGCCGTCTCCCCAACTTCTTTGAAACTTTCCCAGTAATTTTGACTGACAAAGATGGGGTCGTTCGCGCTGACATCCCCTTCCGCCGGGCTGAATCAAAATACAGCTTTGAACAAAGCGGAGTTACTGTCAGCTTCTACGGTGGCGAACTTAACGGTCAAACCTTTGATAATCCTCTAGATGTTAAGAAGTTTGCTCGCGCCGCCCAAAAGGGTGAAGTATTTGAATTCGATCGCGAAACCTTGAATTCTGACGGGGTTTTCCGCACTTCGACTCGCGGTTGGTTCACTTTCGGACACGTTTGCTTTGCTTTGCTGTTCTTCTTCGGCCATATCTGGCACGGTTCTCGGACAATCTTCCGCGACGTGTTTGCTGGAGTTGAGGCTGACATGGAAGAACAAGTCGAGTGGGGCTTGTTCCAAAAACTGGGCGACGTGACCACCAGAAGAGAAGAACCTCTCTAGATTTCGCCAGCCTCTGGCTAGCCGGGAAACTTCCCCGGTGTAAAAAAACCCGGTTTCTTCAAGAAACCGGGTTTTTTTAGTTAAAAATAAAACCAGTAATTAAGATAAAATAATACGGCAAGGGAAGATAGGGAAAATTTAACATGGAAAGTGTTGCTTACATTTTGATTCTGGCTTTAGCCATAGGCGTACTATTTTTTGCGATCGCCTTTCGGGAACCTCCCCGGATTGGCAAATAATTAGCTATACGCCTGCTGCAAGTCCAAAATATCCTGAACCGGACTGCGGTCAGCCCGCATCATAGCGATCCTCTTCGAGGGCTGCGCTAACGAATTTGGTGCGGGACTATTTCAGGGCTGTTTGCTTTCGTCATTATTCTAGTCCAGCCATTCATCAGACCCCAGACGGTGAGATGAATGGCAATTGGCTGGCAATGCCTGTTAAAATCAGCAATCATGCGCTGTTCCTCCTGCCAACACACAAATAGTCGCGTTCTCGAATCGCGCTCAGCCGAATCAGGTCAAAGCATCCGTCGGCGGCGCGAGTGTTTGAGCTGCCAGCACCGCTTCACAACTTACGAACGCATAGAATTTGTGCCGATTACGGTGATCAAGCGGGACGGCAAGCGCGAATCTTTTGACAGGTCAAAATTAGTCAGGGGATTGATTCGGGCCTGCGAAAAAACCGGTTTGTCTTCCGGCCATCTCGAAACCCTGGCAGAAGAAATCGAGGCGCAACTCCAAGGTCGATCGCTCCGAGAAATCGCCAGTTCGGAAATTGGGGAACTGGTGCTGTTGCACCTGCGGCCGCTCAGCGAAGTCGCTTATGTCCGTTTCGCTTCCGTATACCGCCAATTTCGAGGTATCCGAGACTTTGTAGATACCCTAAATCACCTTCAGAATCCGCTCAGCGAAGCTGAAGAACCAGAAACAAAGCCAGATTTTGACGCAGATTCGCCACAGCCGGATGCATTCGATCGAGAAAGCCCCGCATCCTGCGCTACTCCCAGCTAAACTCCCTTAAATTAATTTAAAAGCACTAAGCTGCTGTGCATCTAATTTGACAGTCAATTTTTCTACAATTATTGTGGGACGGGCAGGGGAGCCCGTCTCTGCATTCAATTTAGATGCACAGCAGCTTAGGCGGGTCAGTCGATTTGAGATTTGAGATTTGAGATTTACTCCACAGATGAAATCTGCGAGCTTGAACAAGAGCCGAAAATTTTTATCTGTCCACCACAGGAGTACGCGGCACGGTATCCGTTTTTGGGCGAGGTAAGTTATCGAAATATTTTCTTGAGATTGAAAAACCTGTCCGTTTAGGCCCCGGATTCCAAGCGACGGCGGGAGCGGCTTGCCGAACTCTCAGCGCTTCGCCGAACCTCTCTTGGGGCGAAGAGTCCCCGTGTTCTTTTTTCTGGGTCTTTGTGCTAGGTGTGTTATGATCGTCATCGGTCTAAAATTGAGTATAACTAAACAACGTAAAAGCTTAACTCGATTGGTTAAGTGCTCCGTCACACCTCACGGTGTTGCAGTTTAGGAAAGCTAAATTTGAACTAAACCTAACTACAGGTGAAGAACTAATTAAATACGGTAAGGCATACCGGAATTTACGCTTCTGGCAAAACCGACCTCTACTTAAACTGGAGTAATCCTGTCGCAAGCGGGGTCGGCTAGTTCAATGAAGAATATCAGTTTCTTTATACCTGATAGTGTCCATGGACTCTGAATGTTAAGATTAAACCTTTTAACGCAGAGTGCAGAGTTTCGATTAATAGCAGTGGCAAGCCCCCACGTGCAATTGCACAGGGAAAAAGTTAGCAAAAACTGACTTTAGTAAAAGATTTTGAAAGAAGTTAACCGCTTTTTCACCAAAATCTCCAATATCTGCCTGCACAAACGAAAAACATGAAGGAGAGAAATCCTAGGAAACTATTCGCATGGTCAATCTCAAAACCACAGTCAAAGATATCGGCTTTACTCACGAAGATTTTGCAGCCCTACTTGATAAATATGACTATCACTTTAGCCCGGGCGATGTAGTAGCGGGTACAGTTTTTAGTATAGAACCGAGGGGTGCTCTGATTGATATCGGTGCTAAAACAGCAGCGTACATTCCCATTCAGGAAATGTCCATCAATCGAGTCGAAAGCCCTGAAGAGGTATTGCAATCAAACGAAACCAGAGAATTTTTCATTCTAACCGATGAAAATGAAGACGGACAATTAACCCTGTCCATCCGGCGCATCGAGTATATGCGGGCCTGGGAAAGAGTGCGACAACTGCAAGCAGAAGATGCCACAGTACGATCGCAAGTATTTGCCACCAACCGCGGCGGCGCACTCGTAAGAATAGAAGGCTTGCGAGGCTTTATTCCCGGTTCTCACATCAGCACCCGCAAACCGAAGGAAGAATTAGTCGCCGAAGAATTACCATTAAAATTCTTAGAGGTAGACGAAGACCGCAACCGCTTAGTGCTCAGCCACCGCCGCGCTTTAGTAGAAAAGAAGATGAACCGTCTCGAAGTCGGGGAAGTCGTAACCGGTACAGTGCGCGGCATCAAGCCTTACGGTGCTTTCATCGATATTGGCGGTGTCAGCGGCTTGCTGCACATCTCGGAAATTTCGCACGATCACATCGATACGCCTCACAGCGTGTTCAATGTCAACGACGAAGTGAAAGTGATGATTATTGACTTGGATGCAGATCGGGGCCGGATTTCTCTCTCTACCAAGCAGTTGGAACCGGAACCGGGCGCGATGGTCAAAAATCGCGAATTGGTGTACGAAAAAGCTGAGGAAATGGCAGCTAAGTTCCGCGAGAAAATGCTCGCCCAAAAGCAAGCTAAAGCAGGCATAGACGTTCCTGTAGACTCGATCGATCCTGATGACATCTCCGACGAAATACTCGAGGACGTGCCCTCAGCAATGGAAGAGGATCTGCCAGAAGAAGTAGCACCGGAAGCAGTACCGGAAGCAGTATTAGATGTAGAGGAAGAAATCCCTCCTGCGACGGTAGAATAACATCGCAAGCGATCGAAAGTCACTGTCATTAAAAGAGGGTATTTTCCCTCTTTTTTTTGCCTTCAACCCCCCAATTAGCAATTAGCAATTACCAATTATATCGATTCCGGTTGCACCGTCGCTGCTTGTTGACTGTGGACTGTTGACTGTTGACTGATGACTGATGACTGATGACTAATGACTAATGACTAATGACTAATGACTAATGACTAATGACTAATGACTAATGACTAATGACTAATGACTA
>NZ_JAUBTO010000055.1:0-46212 GCF_036702495.1 Microcoleus sp. C2D2
CTCTCCCCAGAGTTGTCAAGCGTTTTGCGAAAATATTTTAAAGTTTTTTTTGAAGCCATACACTGTAAGGGTTTCGGCCTGTCAGCACTGCTTGGGCCTCCGCTGGCTGATTCCTCTTTAGGGCAAGGGGCTGCTTCTTGACCCCCCAATAGGGTTTTTGGCCGGGGTCTCTGGCGCCAATCGGTAGAATATTTGCACATATAGATGTTCTATATAGAGATGGTCTATATAGTGGATATGATCTATATATGTGTTCGATCGCCCGCTCATGAAAAAACCTGCTCCTCGCCCTAGTGCCTTGTTCGTTACCTGCGCTTCACTGCTGATGGCTTGCACTCAGACGAACACTCCCCAGACATCGACTACAGTATCTCCAGGTACTTCGCCATCTCCGGCAACTTCGCCACAGGGTTCGGCTGGGGGGAACTCTACCGCTATTCCCGTTGGGGTTGGGGTGGCGCAAACTAGCAATGTGGCTTTGCTCGGTCAGGAACAGGTGGCTGGGGCGAAAATTGCTGAGAAGTATTTCAACGATAAGGGCGGTGTGGATGGGACGCCGATTAAACTGGTGTTCCAAGATACGGGTGGAGATGAACAAGGGGCGATCAATGCCTTCAATACTCTGATCAATCAGGATAAGGTGGTGGGTATTGTGGGCCCTACTCTCTCGCAGCAGGCTTTTAGTGCCGATCCGATCGCCGATCGCGCAAAAATTCCCGTACTCGCACCATCCAACACCGCTAAAGGCATTCCCCAGATTGGCGATTATGTGGCCAGAGTCTCGGCGCCTGTCGCCGTGGTAGCACCTAATGCGGTTAAGGCTGCCCTGAAGCAAAATCCCAATATTAAGAAAGTAGCCGTGTTTTTTGCTCAGAATGATGCTTTTAGCAAATCTGAGACTGAAACTTTTCAGACAACGGTTAAAGATATGGGACTGGAATTGGCAACGGTTCAAAAATTCTTGACTACTGATACAGATTTCCAATCTCAAGCCACTAATGGGATAAATGTCAAGCCCGATTTGATAATTATTTCTGGGTTGGCCGCAGATGGAGGCAATTTAATTAAGCAGTTGCGGGAGTTGGGCTACAAAGGCGTTATCATTGGGGGCAACGGTCTGAATACTTCCAATGTATTTTCGGTTTGCAAGGCTCTTTGCGAGGGGGTTTTAATTGCCCAAGCATACAGCCCGGAATATCAGAATGAGATTAATAAGGCTTTTCGTGATGCTTATCGCGCTCAATTTAAGAAGGAACCGCCTCAGTTTAGCGCTCAAGCTTTTACTGGCGTACAAGTTTTTGTTGAGTCATTAAAAGAAATTAATGCTAAGTCGAAGGTTAGCCAAAAGCCTTTGGCAGAATTGCGTACAGATTTGAATCAGCAGTTGTTGAGTGGAAAATACGATACGCCTCTGGGGGAAATTTCTTTTACGCCGGAAGGTGAAATCAATCAGAAAGAGTTTTATGTGGCAAAGATAAAAATGGATGCTGATGGAAATAACGGTAAATTTGAGTTTTTGAAATGAAGTCAGAACACGGATTTTGACACGGATACACGGATGAGTTATTGAGTGTGACTCTGAAGCCACCCCCCTGCCCCCAAGGGGGGAAGTCAGAAGTCAGAGTAAAAATTGTATGTTTTTTGTTGTTGAATGATTTCGGTGTGAGGCTCAATTCTTAACTGGTGATGGACTTAACTCTGTTTCTGCAACAATTTTTGAATGGTTTGTCGATCGGCAGCGTGTATGCTATTTTTGCCCTGGGATACACCCTAGTGTTTTCTATTCTCGGAATTATTAATTTTGCTCACGGTGCAGTGTTTACTTTGGGTGCTTATTTCACTTATGCGCTGATGGGCGGTGCTTTTGGTTTTAACGGGTTGTTGGCTAATGCGAGAATTCCCGTACAGTTTCCTTTTGCTGTGGCACTAATTTTGGGCAGTACGCTGGCTGGTTTGGTGGGAGTAATTGTTGAAAGAGTTGCTTTTTTGCCTTTGCGCCGCAGACACTCAGATCCTCTGCTGACGGTGGTTTCTAGTTTGGGGGCGGCGGTGGCGATCGCCAATATCATTCAGTATCTTGTCGGTGCAGAGATTTACACTTTTCCTACTAATAGTTACGGGAATTTGCCTGCAGCTATTAACTTTGGTACGGCGGATAAACAGATTCCTATTCGCACTGTTCAAATAGTGATTTTTGGCGTAGCTATTGCGATTGTTAGTCTTCTAACTTACTTAATAAATTTTACTAAATTTGGCAAAGCAATGCAGGCGGTGGCTGAAGATGCTACTACTTCTAGTCTGTTGGGTATTGATACTGACAGATATATTGTTTTGACGTTTTTTGTGAGCAGTTTTCTGGCTGGTTTGGCGGGGAGTTTGGTGGGTTCTAGTGTTAGTATTGCTGGGCCGTATTTTGGGATTGCTTTTGGTTTGAAGGGTTTGGCGGTGATTGTGCTGGGTGGGTTGGGGAGTATTCCTGGGGCTGTTTTGGGTGGGTTTATAATTGGTTTGGTGGAGGCTTTTGTGCCTGGTGATTTTTCGGCTTATAAGGATGCTGTTGCTTTTGGCATATTGTTTATGATGCTATTGGTTAGACCGCAGGGTTTGTTTGGACGGCGTTTAATTCAGAAGGTGTAAGTTCGTTGCCCGGTTGATAATTCGGTGATTGAAATCAAATCGCTTAAAAGTCAAACTTTCGTCCCAGGAGAGGGGGACTGAGAAATAGAAGCGTTTGAGTCAAAAGGTGTAAGAGGTTTCGGATATTGAAATCGCTTATTGTCAAACTCTCGTCCCAGCAGAGGCGGACTAAGAAATAAAGAAAGTTATGACTGCATTTTTTACTACTTATGGGTTTCTGATTGTCTCGATGTTGCTGGGTGCAATGTTGGGAATGTCGCTGTATTTGCCTTTAATGACTGGACAGTTATCTCTGGCTAGCCCTGGTTTTTATGCTTTGGGTGGGTATATTGCGGCGATTTTGTCTACAACGGTGTTTCAACAGACAGAAGGTTTGTTTCCTCTGCCATTGCTGTTATTAGAGATGATAATTGCAGGGATTGTTTCGGGGTTGCTGGGGATTTTGGTGGGAATTCCGGCGCTGCGGTTAAGCGGGATTTATTTGGCAATCGCAACTATTGCTTTTGTGGAAATTTTGCGGGTTTTATCGCTAAATTTAGATATCACTGGCGGGGCTGTGGGCATTTTTGGGATTCCGCAACCGTTTGCGACGCCGATCGAATATTTGTGGATTGTACTACCTTTACTGTTGGTAAGTATGGCGATTGTCTACCGGCTGGAACGGATTCGGGTGGGGCGCGCTTTTGCTGCGATCCGCGCTGATGAGTTGGCGGCTGATGCGATCGGCATTAACCCAACTTTTTATAAGGTTTTGGCTTTCACGTTAGGTGCTGTTTTAGCTGGGGTTGTGGGTGCAGTTAGTGCCCATTTTCTGAATACTTGGAACGCCCGTCAAGGTACTTTTGATGCTAGTATTATTTACTTGACTTCTGTGTTGATTGGTGGTAGCCGAACTTTTTTGGGAGCAGTTTTGGGTGGGATGGTGTTTACTGCTTTACCGGAGGTTTTGAGGGGAATGGCGACTATTCAGGGATTGCCGGTTTGGTTGGCGCAATTTCTGCGGGATGGACGTTTAATTATTTTTGGATTGCTGATTGTGTTGGGGACGATATTTTTTCCGCAAGGTTTGGTGACGCCGGAGTTGTTGAAGAGGTTTAAAAAGGGCGATCGTACTTCTGTTTAAAATTTGATTTTTGCTTATGATGGCTACCAGTCACCTGTTTAACGTCTAGACCAAAAGTGCGATCGCCCGATCGGTGAAAAAAGATAAAGGGCGATCGCCAACTTTATGACTTAAAATAGAAGAAACAGTTTGAGTTTGAAATTTTTAATGCTATGTCTTACAGCGATTTCACTTCATTTGAGAAATTGATTCCTTTGGGAATTAGTCAGATTATAACTGTTGAGAAATTGGTTGATTTTGAGCCAATCGCTCCCAGCGCATTCTTGACTGAAGCCTTAAAGCGATTTGCACCGCTTGCTATTGCCATCAACACCGAAAAAGCTCGCTCTGAATATTTAATTGCTCCCATTTTAAGCGAAATTGTCACCTTTAACCCTCATGTTTCCTTATTTTCTGGTAAAAACTTTACAGCCGATCCCAGTTTGGGTTTGAATGGATTTGTTGATTTTTTACTCACTGCTAACTCTGACAAGCTGGCAATTAAGGCTCCTATTGTTACGGTAATTGAAGCTAAAAATGAAAATATTAATGAGGGTTTAGCACAATGTATTGCTACTATGTATGCGGCTTTTTTAGTCAACCGACGCGACCCTAAAATTGGTGATAAAACGGTTTACGGATCGGTTACTACAGGCCAAGTTTGGCGATTTTTGTCACTGACACCCAATCTGGAAATTGCTATAGATCTCAAAGACCGCTATCTTACTCCGATCGATGAACTTCTTGGTCTATTGAATGCTCTTCTAACACCTTAAGGGCGATCGGAACTGGTGTGATTTACCTTGGAGTCTGACCTAAAACTGTGAATTGATTCACAACGAACTAGCAAGAGTTATACAAACCTACTCTGAAGTAGAAATAAACCTCCGATCACAACATTGTAAAAACTAATTTACAGGCAAAACCTTCTTCTGTCAGTTCTTGACCTGGTTTCCAGTCGTAACTAATGGGATAATATCCTTCAAAAAAGTCAACATAATCATCGCTTTTGGCTTGAAGGATATAACTAACAGCAGTTGCCAAATCTGCCGAGCCTTGGGCAATTAAATTTGTAGTAGCTATTGTTACACCTCCGGTCGCTAAAGAAATAAGATTTAAGAGATTACTCAATTGACTATTTTTCACGGTGTTGGCAACCTCAGTCATTGTTTTGCCAAAATCGGATGTCTGTCTGTCACTTTCCCAAATCTGCATTCGCACATTGATCCCTCCAACAATTTTTCTTGAACCTAGCAAGTTAATTCCTACTCCTCCAAAAGTTCTTTCTTCTGAAACTTTTACAGAAAAAATACATTTTTGAGGATCGAAATTTCCCTTTGAATCAGGTGAAGGATATAAAACAGGAGGTTCACCACTCAAATCCCATACCCAAGCAACGAAATAAATATCGTTTTCAAACAGCTCGCCGACTCTTTTAGTAAATAGTTTTTCAATAAACCCTTCAAAATCCTTCTTCAAGGTAATTGATTTTAAAGCAAGTCCCCGTTGTTCATTGATTGATTCCGGGATCACCAGAGTAGGAGGTTGAATACTACGGTTTGCTTGCCGAACAAGCCTTACGTTATTTAGCCGACGGAGAGAGCCTGCATTAGCCATGTGTGCTATTGCATCTTCTTTAAAAGTTACAGAAAGATCGCCAAATGAACCCCGCTGAAGGATAGCCGCCATATTTCCTCCTTGTTTAACGCCTTACAAACAAATAAAGTGAGGATTACCCACCCTGCTGCTAACTAGCAATTGCAATTCATTTATACTTCACATATTCCCCTGTAACTTTGACCTTTGACCAACCTCGACCGACCCAACCTATTCCCTTTGGACTCCGTGCATACGTCCGAATCTTGATTGTTTGTGGAAACTTAATCCCTGTTCCTGATATGAGTTCGACAAAATTTTCATAAATTATCTCGTGCGTATTTTCCGATCCGTTGTCGGAAAGCCATTCCACCTTTACCTCATTTTGCTTAATTACGTGGTCAGCAGGAGCAGTGTTGGAAGTCCAATCAGACCAAGCATCATGCCTGGTGCCATCGAAATCAGTTTCTCTAGTAGACACTTCAGAGACAATTTCAAAACCAGCCATTGTCAGCTTCTCCTTTGTAACCTAAATAAAAATTGAATAACCCAAACTCGATCGCTCTGTAGGCGAAAAAAATGAGTTACATTACAGAAACTCAACTAAGATAATTTAGAAGTGGGATCGCAACTCGCCAAATAGTACAGTAAATATCTATCGCTAACTCCTGATGAGTCGGATTCGATCCACAGCAGCTTCTTCTAGCAAAGCTGCGTTTTATCCTTTTCCGTATCATAGACCGATCGCTCAAAACTGAAAAGAGAAAAAAGACGGAAAAAGACGGGTATTTCTAAAATTGGGATGTAAGGCGGATAAAGACGGATAAAGACGGATGAAGTCGGCTATACTAACTATAGTTCTCTGACAATCCTACTGATGGAAGCTGCCGACATTTTGAAATTTGTAGATGAAGTAGTCTGCGCGAAGACAGGCAAACGTCTAAATGACTTGCAGCGCGGAATTATCGAGGGAATACTGAAGCGACAAAAGTATTCTGATATTGCAAATACTTATGGTTGTACGGCGGGTCATGCTAAGGATGTAGGTTACGAGCTTTTGCATATGTTATCTGATGTTTTCGGCGAACCAGTGGATAAACGTAATCTTAAATCGGTCCTAAAACGGCAATCAACTATAAAGATTGCTTTAAATAATAGTAATAATATTGAGGGTAATAGCAACACCATTAACTATATCAATGGTTGCTCAGAACTACCCACTCCTACTCCAGATAAAAGTCAGCCTGCGACTCCTGACTACCTGGATGGCACTAATCAAGTTAAAATTGAAATGGTTGGTAAATTACGACAGTGGGGATTAAAGGATGAGCAAATTGCAGAGGTGTTAGGGTTAGCCTTGGAGGTCGTGAAGCAGATGGATTGAAAAAAATGAGTTTATTAAAAGTGTAGTAAGGGTTCATCAGCTCAATTGTTGTACGCTAACCGCATCTGTATTTCTGTAAGGAATTTCTGCTACCCCTTTTAAGTATGCTTTTAGCTGCTGTTTATCTGAGTGTGTCATTTTCTTGATATCATCCTTTTTTTACAATTTTACTAGATTTTTCATTTGAGCCATTTTTTCAGGGATTTGCCAAACTGAGATGCACCCTTTTTGGATTTTTGGATATTCGATCGCTCTTCTCAATGCAATCACTAACTTGGACCCATTGAGAAGAGCTTTGTATTGTTTTCAGGAAGCAGATAGAAAATGCTTAACCTTGATTTACTGCGCTGGGTTCCATGAACATAGTTTCCCAAATATGGCCATCTAAATCCTGAAAGCCATGACTATACATAAATCCGTAGTCTTGCGGTTCATTGTAGGTCGTTCCGCCAGCAGCAACTGCGTTGCGAATCATTTTATCCACTTCTTCTCTGCTCTGGGAAGACAAGCACACCAGCACTTCTGTACTCTTGGTGGCATCGCAAATTGGGTTGGGTGTAAATTCCTTGAACTTGGCTTCTGTCAAGAGCATGACGAAGATGTCTTCGCTCACAACCATACAAGTGGCCGTTTCGTCAGTAAATTGGGCGTTAAAACTGAATCCAAGTTTAGTAAAAAATTCGACAGACCGATCGAGATTTTTGACGGGTAAATTCACGAAAATTTTAGTAGCCATGTTTTCTCCTTTTTAACTTCGATCGCAAGGTGAAACATTAACGATTTTTCGCTAATGTTTGAATTGAAGGGTAAGACCTGTGAGCAAACTTGAAAGAGTTAGGTAGCTGGCTGGACATTAATCATCCACGGTGTGCCAAATCGATCGACAAGCATTCCAAAACGGGTAGACCAGAAGGTCTCTTGGAATGGCATCTTTACCGTTCCGTTTTCTGCCAATTTTTGAAAGATCCGCTCCGCTTCGACCCGATCGTCAAATTGAAGATTCACAGAGAATCCCTGTGGTTTTTTAAAGCCATCGGGTGGAGTGTCAGAACCCATCAATACCATTCCACCAACAGTTAAGTTGGCGTGCATGATTCGATCGCGCTGTTCGGAGGGAATTTCCTCAGACATGGGCGCATCCCCATAGGTCATCATCCCGTCGATTTTGCCACCTAAACACTGTTCGTAGAATTTAAATGCAGCTTTGCATTCACCGTCAAAAAAGAGATAAATATTCGATTGCATCATGTACTCCTTTGGTTAATAGTCGATCGAGCAATCTATTCACGGGAAATGATGTGGCTGCCGGACGAAAAGTTAGGCAGTATTTATGCCCTCAAGAACGCTTGAGTTGTTCTGCCCCCGCCCGAATGCGTTCTTCCTGTTCCCTGAGTTCGGGCGTCAAGCATTCGCCGAAGTCCTCTGCTGCAAAGATCGGGCGAATTTCGATCTCGGATTCTCCTGGCATCGGGTTGGGGCAGCGTTTGACCCAGGCGATGGCTTCCTCCATCGACTGCACTTGCCAGATCCAGTATCCGGCAATCAGTTCTTTTGTCTCTGTGAACGGCCCGTCAATCACGCTCCGATTTGTGCCTGAAAACGTCACCCGCGCTCCTTTTGAGCTGGGATGTAGCCCTTCGCCAGCGAGCATAATTCCCGCCTTGACCAATGCTTCGTTGTACTGCCCCATTTCCGTCAGAAGCTGTTCGCTGGGCATGACGCCTGCCTCTGAGTCTTGGGTAGCTTTGACTAGAACTATGACTTTCATCGTGAAATCTCCTTTTGTTTATGGTTGTTGAGCTGGGCTAAGGTGCGATCGAGAAAACGGCTTTAGACGTTTCTGGATCGAAGGGGACAGAGCAATGCTCGTGCACAATCTGCCATCTGCCCTGCTTCCGCTGGCACGCAGAGGTGATTCGCATCCACATCTGCGCCGCTGGGTGATCTTTTGGCATCCCTGTGAAGTGAAAAAGCCAGTGCGCGATCGCTACATCACCGCTAACGGTGAGGCTGAGGTCTCGCATCTCAATCCCGAAGGAGTCTGGGAAGCAAGGCAGGCACGCCTCCCACGTCCGTCGAAATTCATCTGCACCTTTGGTTTGGAACGGCGGTATTGCATCGAAAATAATCACATCTTGGGCGTAGTGCGCCATGATGCGATCGAGGTCTTTGGCGCAGATGGCACTGGCCGTATCTGCGATGATTTGTCGAATCAGGGCTTCGTCTTGTGTTTTGGTGGTTTCAGTTGTCACAGTCATCGTGGTTTCTCCTTCTTGATGTCGATTGGTTTTCCGGGCGCAGATTGAAAACTGCTAACCCTTGCTCTACCATCTAGTCGAATAGAGGTGCGCGCGATCGACAAGTTGAACATTTTTTCTGGAAAAGTTTGTCCGTGCGGATGTGAAAGTTTGCGTTGAGCGGTATTGACGGCAACTACTGGTCTGATGGCAAGCCCGACAGTTCCACGATCGGGCGAATTTCAACCGTACCTTTACTGGCGCTTGGTATGCGTGCTGCGATCGCGATCGCTTCGTCAAGATCCTTGGCATCGATCAGAAAGTAGCCGCCGAGTTGTTCGCGCGTCTCCGCAAACGGCCCATCGGTGACAAGTTTTTTGCCGTCACGCACTCGAATACTGGTTGCTGTGGCGATCGAGTGTAGCGGCGAAGCACCCAAATATTGACCGTTCGCTTGCAGTTCTTGGGTTAGCTGCAAAGACTTTGCGTAGCATTGCTGCAGCTCGCTTTCAGTCCAGGCATTTTCGTCGCTGTAAATCAGCAATATGTATTTCATCGTTACTCCAAAATTCGATCTGAGATAGTCGCCTTCATTTAGTAGTCGTGCGGCGAGGCTGCAAATCGACAGCAAAGCAAAAATTTTTTTCAGCCTAACTCGCGAAGGCGTTTTTCGAGAAAACGACGCTCTGGTTCCTGTTTCACGATCGCCAGCGCCTTTTGGTAGGATTCTCTGGCATCAGCGGTTCTGCCCAGCCGCCGACACAAATCGGCTCGCGCGGAGTGTGCCAGATGGTAGTCTGCCAAATCGCCACGCGCTAATATTTGGTCGATCGATTGCAGTCCCGCTAAGGGGCCATCGCGCATTGCCACTGCCACCGCTCGATTTAAGGCAACAACCGGCGACGGCTCTAATTGCACGAGCAGGTCGTATAAGCCCACAATCTGCGCCCAGTCCGTTGCAGCAGCACTCTGGGCCTCGGAATGCACCGCTGAGATCGCAGCCTGAAGCGTGTACGAACCAAACCGTCCTGATGATAGCGATTGCTGCACCAGTAACCTGCCTTCAGAAATTTGTGCTTGATTCCAGAGCGATCGATCTTGGTCTTCTAGAAGGATGAGGTCGCCTGTGGAGGAAGTGCGTGCGGTGCGCCGCGATTCTTGCAGCAGCATCAGCGCCAGGAGTCCAATCACCTCGGAGTCTGGCAACAGTTCTATTACCAGCCGTCCCAAACGGATCGCTTCGTCAGCGAGATCGGCCCGCGTCAGCGATCTGCCAGATGAGGCCGCGTACCCTTCGTTAAACACCAGGTAGATCGTTTGAAGCACGGTGTCCAATCGATCGGGCAAATCGGTTTTCGACGGCACTTGATAAGGAATCCGTGCGTCGCGGATCTTCGCCTTGGCCCGCACGATCCGCTGCGCCAACGTGGGGGGAGCAATCAGGAAGGCGCTGGCAATTTCCTCGGTACTGAGTCCGCAGACTTCCCGCAGCGTCAACGCCACCTGAGCTTCTGGCGACAGGGCCGGGTGACAGCAAGTGAAAATCAAGCGCAGGCGATCGTCCTCAACGTCCTCGTCATCCTCGATTGTGGTGTCACTCGGATCGAGTTGTTGAGCGAGTTCTGCCAAGTGCGTATCAAAGCGGGCGCGACGGCGGATGGTGTCGATCGCTTTAAAGCGACCCACTGAAACAAGCCACGATCGCGGGTTAGCGGGAATGCCGTCACGGGGCCATTGCGCTAGGGCCACAGCGAAGGCTTCGTGCATCGCCTCTTGGGCGCGATCGAAGTCGCCGAGCAAGCGGATCAGGGTGGCTAAAACGCGGCGCGACTCGGACCGGTACACAGCTTCCACCTGCTGACGGATTTGATTGGCTGCTGTCTCATTCATAAACCCTTCACAAAACAAAAATATATTATCGGCCGTGCCGCAGAGTACGGTGCTCCCATTGCGCCCGTGCAATCCGCCAATCGACCTCGCTCCAACCGCGATCGGACATCCATGATGACCCTGGGCGGGTAGCAACCACCTCTGCTCCTATCCACTGGGCCAACCGAGCAATCCGGGTATTTGCACTCACGGTAGACCCGCAGATCGCCTTCAGATCGAGTTCCGTGAACCCAAAGTCGAGCAGCGCACGCCCCACCTCGATCGCGTAGGCATATCGCCCCCAATAGGCTGGCGCCAGTTCAAGACCAAAGTCCATCTCGCCAGTTTCAGACAATTTTCCCCGCAGTCCACAGCAACCGACAAGCGCGTAAGGTTCGTGTCGTTGTACGATCGCCAGTTGGTAATTGAGTCGAGGGCGATCGCCAGCCCATGCCTGAAACATCTCGAATAGACGTGCGGCACGGTCGGGACTAGACCGATCGGGTTCGTAAAATGTCTGGTTGCGCGGATCGGCTTGATACTCCAAGAATGGCGATCGGTCGGAATCTACAAAGTCACGCAGCAGAAATCTTTTGGTTACAATCTTTATCATAACTTACAACTTTAATTATGGGCAATTAAACAAACATCATATTCTGCCAAATCTTAATAGTTTTGTCACTGCTGCCGCTAGCCAAAAACCCTCCTTCCTGGCTAAAATTAACGGAATAAACAGAGTTATTATGACCTGCAATATTACAGATTTCTTGACCGTCTTTCACTCGCCAAATCTTGATAGTTTGATTGCTGCTGCTAGCCAGAATCTCGCCATCGGGACTAAAAGCAATAGAATCAACATACCAAGAATGTCCTGTGATAGTTAAAACTTCTTGCCAATCTTTGACCCACCAAATCTTAATAGTATTGTCATGGCTGCCGCTAGCCAAAAACTCTCCATTTGGACTAAAAGCTATGCAGCGAACCGAGTCTGTATGACCTGTAATTGTGCGAAGTACCTTCCCATCTTTAACTCGCCAAATTTTGACTGTTCTGTCCCAACTGCTGCTAGCAAGAGTTTCTCCATCAGGGCTAAAAGCAACAAAATAAACTAAATTGGTGTGACCCGCAAGGGTGCGAATTTCTTGCCCGTCTTTGACTCGCCAAATCTTGATTGTTTGGTCCCAACTGCTGCTAGCAATAATTTCGCCATCGGGACTGAAAGCTGCGCCGTAAACTGAGTTACTGTGACCGATCAGGGTGCGGATTTCTTGTCCATCTTTCATCCGCCAAAGTTTGACAGTTTTGTCGTGGCTGCTGCTGGCTAGCATCTGTCCATCCGGGCTGAAGGCTACTGTATAAACCGAGTTAGCGTGTCCTGGGAGGGTGACAATTTCTTGCCCGTCTTCAACTCCCCACAGCTTGATTGTTTTGTCATCGCTGCCGCTGGCTACAACTTCTCCGTTGGGGCTGAAAGCCACAGAGTAAATTAAGTTCTTGTGACCTGTGAGGGTGTGAAGACATTGCCAGTTATAGGTTTGCTGTTGGGGCTGGGCGGGAGTTTTTCCTGGTTTAACTAACTTGGAATTTGTTTGAGGAATTGCTAGATCGATCGCAACTTGGGGATTAATTTCTTTTAATACTTCAACAGCCGTTTGATAGCGGCGGTTGGTAGCATTTTCAATCATTTTGTCTAAAATTTTACCGAGTTGTTCACTCACCTGGTTGTTGGCCAAATACTGCCGCCATATCCAGGCATCTTCACCAGGATCGAACAGGTCAAAAGGGGAAACTTGAGTTAGCAAATACAAACAAGTTACGCCTAAACTGTACAAATCGCTGGTAAAAAATGCTTTGCCTCTAGCTTGTTCGGGGGCGATGTATTCGGGGCTGCCGATGCTGGTTCCTGTTTTGAGTAATGCTGTACCTGTGGCAATTTTTGCGGCGCCAAAGTCTACTAAAACTAATTGTTTGTCGGCGCGGCGGATGATGTTTCCGGGTTTGATGTCTCGGTGAATAACGTTGTGGGAATGGATGAAGTGAAGGACGGGTAATAAGCTATTGAGTAAGTCTTGAATTTGATTTTCTGTAAATGTGCCTTCTGTTTCTACAATTTGTGCTAAATTTTGCCCGTCGATAAATTCTTGGACTACATATTGTCTGCTATCTTGGATGGAATAGGCTAATAGTTCGGGAATTTGAGGGTGTTTGCCCAATTCGTCTAATCGCATTGCTTCTTGTTCAAAAAGTTCGGCTGCTTTTTTGCTGTTGCGATTGCTTGCTGATGGGATGAGTTGGATTTCTGGGGGTAAAAATTGTTTGATGACGCAGCGAGGTTTTGAGGGTTTATCTTCGTCAACGGCGAGGAATGTTCTACCAAAACCGCCTTGTCCGATCGCCTTTATAGCCCGGTAGCGATCGCGCAGCAGCAGTTTTGAACGGCAATTCCTGCAAATTTTGGCTGCGGGAGGGTTTTGTGGCTTGGAACAGTTGGGGTTTAGGCAGTAACTCATTCGATTTTAGATTTTAGATTTTAGATTTTAGATTTGGGATTTGGGATTTGGGAGTACGGATTTTAGATTTTATGTTTTTGAATATTTGCACTAGACCGTAAATATTATAGCAATCCTAAATCATTTGTGAATTTCTTACTCCCTCCCCGAACTCGCGGGGAGGGTTGGGGTGGGGTAAAAAATTTACCACTCATTTAGGAGTGCTATATACCTCTTGCCCGACTCCATAAAATTTATAGGACTTATTATCAGAGAGGTTTTACGCGCTACTTATAGGGGTAAGGTGCGCGCTAATAGCGCACCCTACATATAGAGGTTTTGCTACTCCTGAATTAACTCTTTTAAAAATTCCACATAACGGGGTTATCGTCTAAATGATCGGTGACGGTGCGCCCGATCGCGTCAATTTCTTTTAATTCCTCTTCACTCAATTTTACCTCAGCAGCTTTAGCATTTTCGGCTGCTTGTTCGCCGTCGCGCGCCCCGACAATTGCATTTGTTTGTGGCTGGGAAATCAACCAAGCTAAAGCTAAATTTCCTAAGCTTGTCTGGTGGCGATCGGCAATTGGTCTGAGTTGATTTAATGCTGTTTGCACTCGGGCGTAATTTTCTTTGATGAACAGCTTATTTTTGGCGCGGTGGTCGCCTTCTTCAAACTTGTGTTCTGGCCCGAATTTACCTGTCAATATTCCTTGAGCTAGAGATGAATAGGCAAGAATTGAGATATGATTGTCCACACAATAGGACATAGCATCTTTTTCTACCCAGCGCCAAAACAGAGAATAGGGCGGTTGCAAGCTGTCGATGCGTCCGTATTGGGCCGCTTCTTCTATTTGAACCCGGGAGAAGTTGGAAACGCCGATCGCCCGAATTTTTCCCTGTTCTTTTAACTTGTTCAGGGCGTCCATTGTTTCTGCAATTGGCACTAACTCGGAATTCCAACTGCCGGCGGGCCAGTGGATTTGGTAAAGGTCGATATAATCGGTGTTGAGGTTTTTTAGCGATCGATCGCAGGCTTCGATTAACAAATCGGGTTTCAAGTGGTTGGCGAAAACTTTGCTAGCATAAACTACTTGCGATCGCACATCTGAAAGTGCTTGACCGATAATTTGTTCCGAATGCCCTTCTCCATAGACCTCAGCCGTATCAAAGGTGGTAATACCTGCCTCAAAAGCGGCGCGCATTGCTTTGACAGTTTCAGCATCCTCAATTCCCACCCACATCCGCTTCCCAGCTTGCCAAGTCCCCATAATTATCGGGGTAATCTGAATTTCTGATGTCCCCAATTGTCGCTTTTCCATAACCTAAGTCCTCATTGAAATTTTTAGTATTCAGCCTCAAGCCATCTAATTTTAACAGAAGAAAGTTGCTGTACTTGCTTGAGACTACCGATTTTGTTACTATTGTTAAAACAAGACTAAACTCCTATGAAATCAACTACTCGCGCACTGAAAGAATGGAATGTAGCAGTTAATGCTTTGGAACAAGGCCAAACGATTGTGCTGTTGCGGAAGGGAGGAATTCGCGAACAAGCAGGACAGTTCAATGTCAATGACAAACAGGTTTTGCTGTATCCCACTTTTGAACACCAACAGCCTGATTTATTAAAACCGGATTTTGCGAGTCAGGTAAAAACTGTAGAATCTGGTTGGCATCCGGAAATTATTAGAATTGGCAGTTGGGCTGAGATTACCGATGTTTTTTTGGTAGCTTGGGAACCAGCAATTACCGCGCTGTTTCCTTACCATATTTGGAATGAAAAATTTGTCAGCGATCGCCTGAAATGGAAACAAAATCAGCCAATTTATATTTTATTGCTGCGGGCTTATCGCCTGGGAGAAACCAGAGAAATTCCGTACATTCCTGAATACGGCGGTTGCCGTTCTTGGATCGATTTGGCAGATCCTATTTCGCTGGAGGGAAGCCAAGCTGTTTTGAGTGATGGAGAGTACATTGCACGATCGAATGAAATCCGCAATCTGATCGCGAATCCTCCCAATGGTTCTGGTTTGCAGAAAGTCACAACGCTGAAGGGTTGAATTTTCCGCGCATCTAATATCAATTCCGGTTGCACCGGAATTATAGTTGACTGTTGACTGTTGACTGTTAACTGTCAGTCGAAAAACTGAATGATAGTTGAGTATTGACTGTAGATTCGATTTTACAATTCCGATACTAGCGGAGTTGATATAACTTGTTGAAAATAGATAGAATGTATCAACACTTCGGACAGTTTCAGGGCTTACGCATAAGCGCTTATTCCCGGTTTTTACGAAAATTTGCAACGAGGAACGATAAATATATAGCGATCCTAAATCATTTGTGAATTTCTTACTCCCTCCCCTTAATAAGGGGAGGGCTGGGGTGGGGTAAAAAATTTACGACTCCTGCAAGGATTGCTATAGGAAGAAACCGGGTTTGATCGGTCAGCTGGCGTAAGTCACCTAAAATGAAGCATCCAGACGCTACAGAATGGCTGGTGTGAAATCGCGATCGATCTTCAGAAAAAGGTTTGCTATCAGTCAGATTAAAATTTTATCCGCCAATTTTGTAGTGAGGAATTTAGTCATCATTAAGAGTTTTTAATGTACTTTTCGAGAGGCGCGCTTCTACGAAACCCAGCCCAAAATCCGCAGCTAATGCCATCAAAGCTGCCGGAATTGCCCCAGCCAAAAGTAACTGATTGTTGACTGTAGCAACGCCCCGAAAAATAAATACCCCCAAGCCGCCGGCACCAATTGCAGCCGCAATAGTTGCCAGTCCGATCGCAATTACTGTGGCCACTCGCACGCCCGCCAGAATCACGCCCAAGGCCAGGGGAATTTCCACTTGCCATAACAGTTGCAGATCCGTCATTCCCATGCCTATTCCGGCTTGCGTAATCGCCGGATCGACGCCGACAATACCGGTATAAGTATTGCGGATAATAGGCAGTAAAGAATACAGAGTGAGGGCGATAATTGCCGTGTTATCGCCTATTCCACCCACTACCGGCACCGGGATTAGCAAGCCAAACAAAGCTAAACTGGGAATTGTTTGCATAATATTAGCAAATCCCAAAATGGGCTTTTTCAATTTTGGTTTTCTAGTGACTAAAATTCCGAGGGGAATCCCCACACTAATAGCGATAAAAATTGCAACAGTTACTAAATATAAGTGCTCCGTCGCGCGCTGAATTATCTCAGCGCCATAGCGGTTGATAAAATTTATCATCGGGTAATTGGTTATTCGTGATTGCTGTCAATCTTATAAATCATTTTGCATTTCAGGACTTGGTTCACCAGGATAGAAGCGAGAGTCCAGAATTGCCTCTAAGCTGTAAAGGCCGTTTTGAGGAAATGTTTTGAGAGGTAAAGACTGTGCATCGTTTGATTATCAGCTTAGTTACTAAAACAATAGTATCAAACTTTTGCTAAAATCCTTCAAATCTAGCTACTTGCAAACATTCAAGAAATGCGCGAGCTTCTGGATGCTGAGATTTTAGAAAATCATCGGGCGATCCCAATTCAACCAACCGTCCGTCTTGCATCAAACCAATTCTAGAAGCTAACAAAAAAGCTTCTTGAATGCCGTGAGTCACAAAAATCACAGTTTTGCCCAGTTGCTGCTGCAATTGACCGAATTCCCGCTGCAATTCCAGACGAGTAATGGGGTCTAAAGCACCAAACGGTTCGTCCATTAACAGCACCGGAGGGTCAGCCGCCAGTGCTCTAGCGACGCCTACCCGCTGCCGCTGTCCCCCGGATAACTGATGGGGATAGCGTTTGGCGAAGTGCTGGGGATCGAGGTTGACTAATTCTAACAGTTGGCGGACGCGAGATTGAATGCGATCGCCCTCCCAGCCTTCCAATTTCGGCACTAAACCGACGTTTTGCTCGACGGTAAAATGGGGAAATAAACCGATTTCTTGAATCACATAGCCAATTTTTCGGCGCAGTTGAATTGGCTTCCACTGAGTTGTGGGTTTTCCCATGACAAGAACTTCGCCGCTGCTTGGCGTTAGTAAATTGTTAATCAATTTCATGGTAGTAGTTTTGCCACTCCCACTTCGTCCCAGCAATACTAAAACTTCTCCTTGCAGCACTTTGAAATTGAGTTTGTCTACTAAATGCCTGCGGTTCATGCGATATGTAACCTCAAGGCATTCGACAGCAAATTCATTATTGAGAGGCATTATTAGTTTCGGTGATGTTGGTTTTCAGGAACTTTAGGACTTACACGCAAGGGGCTAGAAACCCGATTTTTTTTTAGATAATTTGCTGCATAACCCAATATTTGTCATAGAAACCGGGTTTATGAGCGTAAGTCCTAAAATTCAAATCAGCGAGCATCGGGGGACAATTCCCCATCTAAAATCTAAAATCTAAAATCTAAAATCTACTTGATTTTGCCATTCTAGCAGTAAAGCTCGACATTGCAGTGCAGGCAAGTTAATTTTTTGAGCAAGTCGCGAATTCCGTCTGGGGTGACAGCATATTCAGCACCGATAAGTTCGGGGTTTACTGTTGCTGTCGGGTGCAATTCTGCAACAAAACCGTAGAGTTTTTGATTCGAGAAGGAACTGTTTATTGCCCAGCCGACGGTGTTAATCGGTTGGATGCGGGCGATCGCACTTTCTGTCACGCCTAGTTCCCTCTTGATTATAGCTAGAACTGCCGCTGCTGGCGTGACTTGGTCTGGTACGCGACCGCCGGGAAAATCGAGGGTGGCGGATGCTACGCCGGGACGATACATCGGTGTGGGAAACAGAAATTTTTTAGCTTTAATTGTCAAGATTACAACTGAATCTGCTCTTTCTACTCGCCAATATTCTAATATTTGCCCTTCGGTTGTTTCGAGATGTTCGGCGATTAGTTTTACCCAATGAGATTGGATTTCTACAAACCGATCTAGAGTTTTCCACTGGAATTTTGCAGTTTGGTTCATGTGGGACTTTTTGAAATAAATCAGATGTTTTTTGCTATAGGAGGCGATGGTTACCGAACGCAACAATAGCCGATCGACCTTTTCAGCTTTGAACCCGTTTTCTCCTCTCGATTGTAAATTTTTGCTACAACCTTACACATTCGCCTGGGAAATTCGGTAGCATACACTACATAATCAAAGTTTATCTGCGCCTTCGCCCTGCCTTATGGCAGCCCCGCCCCGGTGCAGACTCTTAGCCCAAAAGGAGTTTTTATGAAGCTGCAAACAGATATTCGTACTTGGCAATCCCAACCAATCCCCGGAAGCTTCGCCACTGTCCGCGACTGGGAAAACTTTGGCTGCGCCTATCCTGCACCCAAATTGGTTCCTTCTATTTGGGTTAAATTGTTCAATCCGCCAACCGCATTCAGCTTTGAGGAAGCGTGGCTGCTGTGTGAATGTTCGGATGAAAAGTGGCTAGCTTGGATTCCTGATTATGGCGAAATTTTACTGAGTAAAGATGAATTTTGCGCTACTAAATCCTGAATTACGCAGACAAACTTTCATAAACCGCGTGTTAAAATCCATATCCCTCGCGTTCCACGGGATATTTGGGAAAAAAGCTGGTTTCTGCGTAATTATGTCGTTTGCAGTGAGGAATGCAAGTCCTCAAAGTTAGATAAGGACTTGCATTCCTCACTACAAACCTCTTATATGAGGTCGTTCCCGCGGACATCATACAAGTTCTAATAGATATTAGACCTCTTGCAAAAATAACTTGGACGGGCAAGATGCCCATCCCACAAAAGTTATTTTTTCTTGTGGGATGGGCATCTTGCCCGTCCAATAAATTTATAAAAAGGACTTTTGCAAGAGGTCTATTGATTGAAATTTCGGTAACAAAAAGAGCAATAGGTTTTCTATTGCTCTTTTTGTTCAAAAACACTCTCTAGTTTTTTTATTCAGACACCGGAAGTTAGATCGAGTGGGGTCGATTGACCACAATATCGTCGCGGTGAGGGGTTTACTGTATCGATGCTGGCATCGGAGATATTAGTGAACCCGCCCCTACAGCAATTACGGTCAATTTAGCCGCCGTGATATTGCTGGCTTATCTGCAAACTGCACGGTTATTTGCGTTTCTAACAATCGTGCCTACTGTACCATTAATCTGAATCGGGTTCTTGGTGCTGGCTCGAATCAAGCGGGGCTGTTTTGCCAGACATTCTCTGATTGATGCTGCCCAGGAGGTGAGAGCTCCGGTGTATTCTGTACGACCCGCTGGGGCGCGAAACTGCTCGGTAATTAGGTAATCCGTGGTGATGCTAGTATCAGTAGCAACATTGGTAATAATTGGAAAATCAAAGGCTTTGGGCAAGGCTCTGTCCTGTATTCTGCCCGGTAGCGTTTGGTATTTCATCGAGCCGCCTTTGTAGTCAATACCTGCTTGAGGGCTGGTTGGAGGGCTTGTTTGAGCGAAGGCCGGAATAGGCAAGCTTGCTACCAAAACGGTGCAGACACTCCAAAATAATTTCGATTTCATCCGATTCATCTCCTCAGCTTTATGACGATTAGCACTAATTTAGGTAGGATCAAAAGACACTAGCTTTTATTGAGAAAGCGCCTGATGATATTGAGCTTTTGAGTTTGAGTTCAACGCAGCTAATTTATTACCAAACATCTTCAAAAATGTTAAAAATGGTTTGCCTGACAAGCTGTAGAATAGTTTCAGTTGAGTGAGATATTTACACATCTGAAGTTGTTACAGCATTGGAGAGTCGGTTTTACCAGGATTATTCATTTTCGATCGATGTCATTGGAACTTTATCAAATTTTGTCTCAGATATCAAGTTTTGCCGATCGGGTATCACCTTTTAACACTGGTTGGCGGCTCGATCGAGGTTTGAGTGTTGCGGGCTATAGCAGGACGAGAAAGATGCTAGAGTGCATCGATGGCCGTTTGAGTATTTTCAGGCGACAATAGACAGAGAAGGGGCTTGAAAATAGGTGATTTTGGTGGAAGATAGTAAATTTATCGACGTATCGGACATTATGGGTGTTCCCGCAGCTCCGGCGGGTTACAAATCGGGCTTTGTGGGTATTGTCGGACGCCCGAATGTCGGAAAATCAACGCTGATGAATCAGTTGGTGGGGCAGAAAATTGCAATTACTTCGCCGGTGTCTCAGACGACGCGCAACAGGCTGCGGGGCATCCTGACGACACCTGAAGCACAAATTATTTTTGTAGATACTCCCGGAATTCACAAGCCGCACCACGAATTGGGCAAGGTTTTAGTGCAGAATGCCCGCACCGCGATTAAGTCGGTGGATGTGGTGCTGTTTGTGGTGGATGGTTCGGTGGAATCGGGAGGGGGCGATCGATATATTGTCGAAATTCTCAGCAATATCGGCATTCCGGTGATTTTTGGGATGAATAAGTTGGACGAACAACCGGCGGATTGCGTGTTGATCGATCGAACTTACGAGCAAATTGTCAATCCTGAGTGGCCTGTAGTGAAATTTTCCGCTCTCACGGGCGAGGGTGTCGAGTCGCTGCAAAAATTGTTAATCGAACATTTGGAGGTTGGGCCTTATTATTATCCGCCCGATTTGGTGACTGACCAGCCGGAACGCTTTATTATGGGCGAATTGATTCGGGAACAGATTTTGCTGCTGACGCGGGAAGAAGTGCCGCATTCGGTAGCAATCGCGATCGACATTGTTCAAGAAGAAGCAAAAATTACTCGCATTCTGGCGACAATTCACGTCGAACGGGATTCCCAAAAAGGCATTTTAATCGGTAAAAGCGGCAGTATGCTCAAGTCGATCGGCAGTGCGGCCCGAGAACAGATTCAAAAGTTAATTGAAGGCAAAGTGTATTTGGAGTTATTTGTCAAGGTGCAGCCGAAGTGGCGGCAGTCGCGCACTCGTTTGGCGGAATTGGGCTATCGGGTAGAAGAATAAAACTTTATCTGTTGGCAGTTTCCCTCTCTTAATCCTGATGTGCTCAGAAGCAGATTAAAAACAAGATTGACAACTTTGCCAGATCCGCAGCCATAGGCTAAGTTTTTGCAAAGGTCGAGAACACAATGACGATAATTCCAACTATGAACTACCGAAACCACATCACGATCGAAGCAAATAAACGCGGTGGTAAGCCTTGTGTGCGCGGCTTGCGAATTACGGTTTATGAAGTGCTTGAGTACCTGGCTTCCGAGATGACCGAAGCAGAAATTCTCGAGGATTTTCCCGATTTGACGCGAGAAGATTTAAAAGCCTGCATTGCTTATGCTGCTGACCGCGAGCGTCGGTTTATTACCGCGACCTTATCCGCATGAAATTACTGTTTGATGAAAATTTGTCGCCCGAGTTGCCGAATCGTTTGAGCGATATTTTCCCAAATTCCCTTCACGTTCGAGATGTGGGAATGATATCATGTCCGGTCGAGCAACCGGGATTTTTGTAGGGGCGGGTTCACCAACAATACCTGCCAACAATCTCCCATCTCAAAAACCCGCCCCGACCGGGATATTATGGTTAATCGATCGGACATGATATGAAAGCAACGATCGACCTAATAGTTTGGGATTATGCAAAAGATATGACTGCGCACTTCTTAGTGCAAACGCAGTCAGCCTGGGAACCCTACCAATAGGGATATTTTGACAGAAATGTCTTAAGAATCCCCCTACCGACCGGGCGGGGAGTGTCAAAGGATTTCTACATACCCTTCTGTTCCATGTACGCGAATTCGTTGCCCATCTTCGATCAGTTTGGTAGCATTTTCTACTCCGACAACTGCCGGTAAGCCATATTCACGTGCAATAACTGCTCCATGGGTCATCAGTCCACCAACTTCGGTGACTAGACCTTTTATGGATACAAATAATGGTGTCCAGCTAGGGTCAGTAAACGAAGTGACTAATATATCTCCATCTTTTAAATCGGCGTCTTCCATGTTTAGGATGACACGTGCTCGTCCCTCTATAACTCCGGAAGAAACAGCCAGGCCTACAATAGCTTTGGCCGGGAGATTTTCTCGTTTATACTCACCTGCAATGATTTCACCATCAGACGTGATAACACGTGGGGGAGTTAGTTTTTCATGTAATTTGTACTCGTCTTTTCGTTTGCTGACGAGCTGGTAATCCAGTTTATTTGTGCGTACAACTTCGTGAAGTTCTTCAAAAGTGAGGTAGTAAATATCTTCTTTTTCATGAATAACATTGGCTTGTACGAGTTGTTCGGCTTCTTTCAGTAAAGCCTGCTTATAAACGAAGTAGCGACTAACTATGCCGTATTTTGGATATTCACGATAACCGGCGAAATTCCGGATCAGGTCGATCGTTCGTTTTGTTTCTTCGGCTTTTTGTTCACCATCCGGCAGTTGCTTCAATCGGTCTAATAACTCCTGTTCTCTTTTCAAAGCTTCCTGCCGCCCTTGCTCAAATCGAGCCTCGCCGGCACCAGGCTCAAAGTTTTTGATATTACTGAGAATTATGGGCACAAGTGTAGTTGGTTTTTCGCTCCAACGGGTTTTAGTAATATCGATTTCTCCAGCACAGCGCATTCCGTATCTGTTGAGAAAAGCGTAGATAGCGTCTTGGGTTTCTTTTCCACCATCAAACTTAACCAGTTCATCCAAAAAGTTATCATCTTTTACATGATGTAAATACTCAATAACTTCCGGATAAGGACGAATCACATCTGCGACATCCAGTAGTGCCAGGCCCATTTCCGAAGTAATATTGTTTGGCACAGATCGAGATAGCGTGTCTGCTGCGTTTTTCTCACCCAACCACTCGTTCATTTTTTCATTGATCCATGATGCAGCATCCATAGCAGCCATAATCACAACATGACTTTGTGGATCGAACAAGAGCTTCTTCAATTGCTGGATATCTTCCAGGATAAAATCGAATAAATCCGCTCCTGATTTCGTCTGAATGTCTTGTCTTAAAGCTTCTATCGAAGTCTGACTGCGCTCGATCAAATCAGCAGCGATGGCCGGATCGTTTTCGATTTGCGTCCGAAAACCCGAAGGCGAAATAGCCCTATTGCTCCTACTGGGACTCTGCTCTTTCGTATCATCCGGTGACGACTTTATAAAACCTTCTCTCTCTACGATGGTCGTAAGCGCGTCTTTTAACAGCGGATCGCCTTGTCCCAGGGTATTTATTACCGTTGTTCTGGTGACAGGCGAAGCCAGCATAGGGGTAACATCAACAAACAGCCTTCCGCCAGCCTCACGCATGGGCGCCCTCGTCGTTAAGAGGAAAAAAGACAACCCCAACGGTTTCATGGCGTCGGTCATCATTTGTCCGTGACCGACAGATACATAGACGTGGTTTTCCCGATCGTTCGCTTCAGGGATGGGGTATAAAGTAGTGATTGGCCGACTCTGGACAATATAAAATGTATCATCAACCAAACACCATTCGATGTCCTGGGGACAGCCGAAATGTTCTTCGATCTTTCTGCCCGTGCGCTCAAGCTGTACAATCTGCTCATCCGTCAGCGCTTGCCTGTTCTGTCTCTCAGGCTCAATTTCCTGTTCTTTCGTACCGCCATCTTTTAAGGCATAAATAGCCAGTTTCTTGGTAGATATCTTCTTATCGACAATTGTGCCGTTACACACTTTATAGTTATCGGCATTCACCAGGCCGGAGACCAAGGCCTCGCCAAGTCCGAAGCTGGCATCAATGGATAACACTTTTCTATTAGAAGTGACGGGATCGGCAGTAAACAAAATTCCTGCCACCTGCGGGAAGACCATCTTCTGAACAACCACAGACAGGTGGACTTTACGGTGGTCGAAGCCGTTTTGAAGGCGGTAAATTACTGCTCTCTCAGTAAATAGCGATGCCCAGCACTTGCTGATATGCTGATAGATTGCCTCCTTTCCGATAATGTTCAAATACGTATCCTGCTGGCCTGCAAAAGAGGCGGTCGGTAAATCCTCTGCTGTTGCGCTGGATCGTACTGCACAGGCATTTTTTTCATCAAGCCTGGAGAGGAGGCGGGCGATCTCTTCATTAATGTCTTGAGGAATGGCTATCCCTTCGATGACCCTACGAATCTCACCGCTAAGTTCACCGATTTTATCCCGGTCTTCCACTTTTAGAAGGGATAAGCGATCGAGTAATTCGTTAATCGACGGCGTTTCCCCAATGATTCTTTTAAAGGCTTCAGTAGAAATACAGTAGCCATCCGGTACGCGGATTCCTTCAATCTTGGAAAGTTCCCCCAGGTTTGCGCCTTTACCCCCAACAAGCATGATTTTTGTTTTGTCAATGTCCTGAAAACCAAGCACATAGGAACTCATATATTTCCCTCCTGTGGCAATTCCTTCTTTGATAATTTTGATGACATCCTTCGGGCTAAAACGATTTACCGGAGTATTGTACTTCAACTCGACTTTAGCCAATCAGAAAGAGGATGCGAGCAGTTGAATTAAGTGTTCGCGTTCTGCCTCAAGCAATAAAACCGGAGTGGGGTTGAGAACAAGTCGGGAAGTCGAAATCGCCTCCTCGCCCAACAACAATAGAACCCGATTCCAACAACAGTAAAGTAAACTGAAAGCAGTCCCATTCCCCCCAGTTGACGTATGCCGCGTTGGTTCAATACTGCTGGCCCATGCCAAGAAGACATTCATTACGCACTGTCGCCCACGGTACGCTTACCAAACTTAGAACGGTTAATCGCTCAACGCAACTATTTCGTCATCCATGCACCCCGGCAAGTGGGGAAAACCACCGCTATGCTGGCGTTAGCCAAACAACTCACCGAAAGCGGACAATATACAGCGGTGATGCTGTCGGTAGAAGTGGGGGCACCCTTCAGTCAAGACATTGCTGGTGCAGAAGAGGCTATTTTGGGGGCTTGGCGACGGGCGATTTCGATTCGACTTCCCCCAGAATTGCAGCCGCCTGCTTGGCCCTCGTCGGAACCGGGACAGCAAATCGGCCATGTACTCAGCCTGTGGGCACAATCTTCTCCTCGTCCTTTGGTCATTTTCATCGATGAAATTGACGCATTGCAAGACCAAGCGTTGATTTCTATCCTGCGACAACTGCGCGATGGTTATCCCAATCGCCCGAAAGCTTTTCCTCAGTCTATTGGCTTAATTGGTTTGCGGGATGTTCGCGATTACAAAGTGGCTGCGGGGGGAAGCGATCGACTCAATACATCCAGTCCGTTTAATATTAAAGTGCGATCGATTACTCTCAGAGATTTTAATGCCTCAGAAGTCGCCGAACTCTACGCGCAACATACCCAAGATACCGGACAAGTTTTTACACCTGAAGCCGTAGCCTTAGCTTTTGAACTGACTCAGGGACAACCTTGGTTAGTGAATGCTTTAGCTAAGGAAATTGTAGAAGAATTAGTAACAGATGAATCTATAGAAATTACACCAGAACATATTTTATCAGCTAAAGAAATTTTAATACAACGGCAAGATACGCATTTGGATAGTTTGGCAGAACGACTGCGAGAAAACCGAGTTAAAGCCATTATTGAGCCGATGCTAGCCGGACGAGAATTGCCAGAATCTTCTAATGACGATCGCCAATATCTCCTAGATTTGGGCTTGCTCAAACGAGATCCAGCCGGGGGTTTAGTCATCGCCAATCCGATTTATCGAGAAGTGTTGCCGCGAGTTTTGGCGCAAGGGCCGCAAGATAGTTTACCGATTATCAGTCCGAGTTGGTTGAACGATCGCGGCGAACTGATAACCGAGGCACTTCTGCAAGCGTTTCTCGCGTTTTGGCTACAGCATGGCGAACCGTTACTCAAAAGTGCTTCTTATCCCGAAATTGCACCGCATTTAGTGTTGATGGCGTTTCTGCATCGGGTGATTAATGGTGGGGGAACGTTGGAAAGGGAATATGCGATTGGACGCGACAGAATGGATTTATGTTTGCGTTATGGTGAGGTAACATTGGGAATTGAACTGAAGGTTTGGCGGACTCGGAAAGTCGATCCGTTGAGTAAAGGATTGGAACAGTTGGATGGATATTTGGCTCGATTGGGACAAGATGAAGGGTGGTTGGTGATATTCGATCGACGCGAGAATGCGCTCGAATTAGAAGAACGATTGAATACTGAAATTCATCTGACACCAATGGGGCGAACCGTTACAGTTATTCGTGCGTGAAGGAGTTCTGATGAATGTCTCGATTTTTGCGATCGCCGAAAGTGTGCGATCGACTCTAAATGCTCTCTAATCTAAAATCTAATAGAGATAGGTTTTTTCAGTGCGACGGCTTAAGTGATTGAGTCGAATCGTGTGGCGAAGTCGATCGAGAAAAGGAGATTCTGATGGGGAGTAAGAAGGGGTTGACATACATCCTCGATCTGCGGTATTATTCGACTACATCCAGTATTGTACCGCAACTGCGATACAATTATAAGTTAGGCTGCTTTAATTATCGTGAGGTCTGGTCTTCAAGTTCGTCTGCTGAGTGGCAAATCTTGAAAGCTGTAGTACACTTATCCAAAGAAATCTACAATTTCGATAATCATTAGAATACTCAATGTCAGCTCTCGATTTTAAGGAAATTCCTCAAGCCAACTTAGCTAACGGCAAACAAGATGAGTTCGAGTTGTTTGCAAGAGATTTTTTCGCATATTTAGGCTACAACATCATTTCTGAACCAGATCGAGGACAGGATGGAGGGAAGGACATTCTAATCCAGGAATCTCGAATTGGTATTGGTGGCCAAACAACGGTTCTCTGGCTTGTGAGTTGTAAGCATTTTTCCCACTCAAATTCAGGAAAGGGCAAGGCGGTGGGTGTGGACGACGAGATAAATGTTGCAGATAGATTAAGCTCTAATAGATGCGATGGTTTTATTGGTTTTTACTCAACGATAGCTAGCTCTGGTTTAACCCAAAAACTACAAGGTTTATCAGAAAACAAGCGTGAAGGATTTCAAGTTTTTCATCGTGGGAGCATTGAGACGTTCTTGTTCAGAGATCTAGAAGGACTACAAATAGCTCGAAGGTATTTCCCAAAATCTATGCAGTTATGGGATGAATCAAGTGAAACTACTAACAATCCTTTGATACATAGTGATAGTGAATTGGATTTGAAAATAACACGCCAGAAATACTATGAAGAATACATCCACAGGAAAAGAAAAAAAGAAAGTTAAATCTTTCATATATTTGGACGACTACAAGATGTATTCTATATCTTCACAAATATTTGAGGGATTAACAGAATATGTTATTAGTCACTCCAAAAATTCTGATAAGGATTTAGAGAGCCAAGAAGGGCCTATTGGGTCAGGCAGAGTATTGGCTGACATAATTAGTCGGGAGTCCTCTACTGAGGAACGAAAATTTTTACATGATTATTCCTACAACCTCTTTGAAGAAAAGCTTTTTGAAGAAAAGAAGGTTTTGCAAATCGATGCTGAAAGCATTGTTGAATCCCTCAGCGAGCTTGATGCTTATGAATTTGTCAAAGTGAAAGGGAGATTATTATTCAGCGATGTTAAACTAATCAACGAGACAATCGATGAGTTTAATAAGCTAGGAGAAGCTCTTGTTTACCTCACAAATTTTCCTAATTTGGATCAGCTAAAGCAGCAATATAGTGCTACCTCGTCCCAAGCCACAAATAGAAATGATAAAGCTTTTGCCAAGCAAACATCTAAGAGATTAGATGATCTTTCTGCCATAGCAAAGCAACTTGGAATGAACATGGATCAGGGATTTTTAGATAGACTTCGGCTTGTACTGAACTATGGTTACAAAGATCAGTTAGAGTTAAAAATATACTTATCAAATAACAGTGATGAAATATTTTTATTTAGTGCTCCACTGAAAAGAGCATTTCTCAAAGAAGAAGAGCATTTAATAGTTAGTAAATTCTCTAGATATTCAGAAAAAGAATTTTGCATTTTTGGGATGATTACACAAAGTAGAGGAAACCAGCCTGCTTTACCTGTTAAAGAGAATGCAAATCCTAAAGATATCAAGCAAGCAATTTCTCAGCTACTTCTGGGACTTTTAAATCTAGAAAAACAATTTACGGGCAAAATCGAAAATGAAATAATGATTGATCCGATTGCTGTTTATAGAGAACTCTAGCTCCAATTCAAGCACAGCCTAACAATTCAAATGCAGCGGACGGTTGAGCCTGCTGCTAGTGAGTTCGAGGTTATCTACCGTCGCTGATTTGAGCCGTTATCTCGCAAACGCTGCCTGACCTTGGAGATGATCCGGAAGCTCGATCGAGAGCTTGACCTACAGAAACTTGGTAGAATAAATAGACACGCTTCGATCGCGCACCATGCAACAAGCTAGTAGATCCAATCTTTTCGCCAAACCTCGAACGAGGAGATTCTCAAATGCCATTAGCTGAACTAATGTCACAAATCCAGGAACTTTCAAAAATTGACAAGCTTCGGCTGATGCAGTTTCTGGCAACAGAACTGGTCAAAGAAGAAAATGCAACAAACTTTTTTGTTGCCGATCGAGAGTATCCAGTCTGGTCGCCTTACAATTGCTCTGAGGCTGCCAATGTTTTAATGAATCTTCTGACGACAAAACAACAAGAACAGAATGATTGACGCTCAGAGATTTCCCTACAAAATCATTGACACCAGTCTTGGGATGGTCGATCGAATGCCGTATCTGCCATTGACACTCAGCCTGAACGGTCAATCTTTGAACGCTGAGGGCTTATTAGATACAGGCGCAAGCGTTAACGTTTTGCCATACGAGTTAGGGCTACAACTGGGCTTAGTCTGGGAAAATGAGACACTCTCAGTCGTCTTGGCTGGGAATTTGGCTCGATTTGAAGCCCGTGCCGTCGTTGTTAATGCTCGAGTTAGTTCATTCCCAACGCTTAACCTGGCATTTGCCTGGACACAAGCAACCAATGTACCTTTGATTTTGGGGCAAGCTAATTTCTTCTTCGAGTTTGATGTCTGTTTCTTCCGGGCACGTTCAGAATTTGAAATCCGTCCTAAGCAGAGTGAATAGAAATGAAGACACTCTAACTATACCGTTATCTCGTAAACACTGCCTGACCTTGGAGATGATTCGGAAGCTCGATCGAGAATTAAGGATTCCGGTGGATAAATGTCGCCCTACATTACCAACACTAATTGCTGCTTTATTCTAAGATTTATCAACCGATAAAGAAATCAAAATCCCTTCAATCGGTGAAAAACGGGAAGGGGAATTGCGGTCTGGAGTGATTGTGATTGCGATCTCCTACAGCTAGGACTTGATAAGCTGTTCGGGATTTAAATTGTATGTCAAAAAACAATAAAACTCTTGTGGGGTGGGCGTCCCGCCCGCCCCGAATATGCAATTTAAATGCGCGACAGCTTATGACATCTACCAGCCAGCCAACTGGTTGAGCCAACACTCCCGGTACCTTTAGGTCGGGGAGTGTCAACAACAACTATCAAGGCAACTCAACGGAACTCGGTTTAGCAATGTGAGGCAAGCCCCAGCCCAATTTTTCCCGCAAAATGTGGAAAAACTCAAAAGATTGCACCCGAATAAAGCGGGCTGGGTACGGAGCTCGCTCGACTTGCACCCAATCTTCGGGCAGAACATAACATCCGCCGTTCCCGTCAACCACCATTACCAGGCGGTTCGGACTTGCCGGCAAAATCTTGACCGGCTCAGTGTTGGAAAACACCAAAGCCCGCGAAGCCATTGAATGCGGGCAAATAGGCAGCAACTGCAGCACCGGCACTCCCGGAATGATGACAGGACCACCCGCAGAAAGGGCGTAAGCTGTCGATCCTGTCGGAGTCGCGATGATGACTCCATCTGCGGCAATGTCCACAGATGCGTGCTGACCGATCGCCACTTCAAAATGACACATACAAGTCAGCGGTTCTCGGTGCAGCACCATTTCATTGAGACAAAGGGCTTCCCAGAGGCAGTCGTTTTCTCGAAACAGGCGCACCGCCAGCATCGATCTTTCTTCTATTTCGTATTCTCCGGCGATCGCCTTTTCCAAAGCTTGCGGCAGCAAGTTCAGGTAAGTTTCTGTCAAAAAGCCCATGTGACCGGTATTGACAGTCAGCAGCGGCACTCCGATGGGAGCAACTTGGCGAAATGCCGACAGCACCGTACCGTCGCCGCCCAACACCACTGCAAACTCCATGTCGCTGTCAAAACCGGGGGGGACGAGTTGGTCGATCGGAGTGTGGCACATCGGGCGAGTAGGGCTAGAATAGCCCAAAATTCCTCCGGAACCAGAAACCGAGCAGACCTCCCAGCCGCGGGCAGTCAGCTTATCTTTCAACTCTGCGGCGATGCGACAAGCCACAGGTTTAACGTCGTTGTATATAATCCCAGCTTTCGGCACTTTAAAATGTAAAGGGCATCTTTTGTTTACTCCGTTTTTTCGTCTTAAGCTGCTCGTACTCTATTTCCTTGAGCTTCTTCATAATCAGATTAAAGTATTCTTCGAGATAAGATTCCAAAGTAGTAGTTTCTTTGGGGTCGATTCCGAAGACACTGTAAACATCATCCATCGGAGCTTTCAAGGGTTTTCCGGCTGCCAAAACTTCTGAAAAAGCCAATCTGTCAGCTACGTTCCAACTCCACTGAAAGAAAGTAGCTAATTTACGAGTAGCCTGCAACAAGACGTCAGGGGTGCGCGTAATTTTGGCTTCCTTCCCTGACAGCCGTTCGCACAACCGCACGATTTCGTCAGCATCCCAAGCGCGATTCCCCACCACCGGAAAGCTTTTTTTCACGGTTTCGGGAACCGAAAGGGCCCGGATGGCAAATTTAGCAACGTCCTGAGTGTTCATGTAGGCAAGGGCGGACGGCTTCTTGGGCAGCCAGACTGCCTGATTGTCCAAAATCGGCATTGCATACAGGCTCAGCAGTCCTTGCAAAAAGCCGCAAGGTCTCAATATTGTGTAGTCTAAACCGGATTCGGCTAAGAACAGCTCGGTACAGCGCTTAATTTCCAACAAGGGGACTTGGGGATATTTCTCGGCGTCGAGAAAGGAAAAGAATATGTAACGCTTGATGCCTGCTGCTGCTGCTGCTTGGATCAGCGATACTTTTCCGTCCCAGTCTACTCTTTTGATGCTGACAGAATCGCCGGCACTGGCGGTTGCTGCATCGATGATAGCACTGACGCCTTCTAGCGCCGGAGGCAGACTGTCTGGTTGGCAAAGGTTCCCGGGTACGAGTTCGGCGCCCCATTCTTTCAAAAATGCAGCTTTTCTGTAACTTCTGACTAAACAGCGCACTTGGTAGCCCTCGTCTAGGGCGCGGCGGGCTATTTGGCGGCCGAGAGTGCCGGTGGCACCTACAATCAATAAAGTCATCTAGGGATTAATTTACGAATCTTAAACTTTCTATAAAATAGTATCAGGTCTTTCTCAGTTTTTTATAAAAACTTAACAAAAACCTGAAATTTTCTCATCAATCAAACATCGGGGCGCTCCCAGGCGCAAGGTGGAAGTGCCTTGCGCGTCCCGCATCGGGGATGAGACAAAAGTCAGTCGATTTGAGATTTGAGATTTGAGACTTCGGGCCAAGACGTTCGGCTCGCGCGAGCAGTCGAAGGATTTTAGATTTATTCCACAGATAAATCTGGGATATTGAACAAGAGTCGAAAATTTTGGGCTGATGGCGGCTCCTGTCGTTCACAAGTATCCGTTTTTGGGCGGAGTCAAGAAAACATCTGCGAGAGCGAAATGCCTGCTTATTTATAGCCAGCTAAAAATTTTGCTTTGGGCCTTGATATTTATGTCTTCGCCACGATGTGTTTAGATAACTCGGGAATCTGAGACTAAATTTGAATAAACCGGGTTTTTCTAATCTTGCCAAGGCGGTTGCATGATTTTTATGTAGAAAAACCCGATTTCTGCCTCCGGTATGACTTACTCTCCGCCGCCTTGGAGTTTGAGGAGTAGGAAGCCTCCACCGATACCGACGAAAATTAAGGAAAAGGACAAAAAGGCTGCGTTGAAAATTTCAGGGTTCATTGATTTTAGATCTCCTTGACGATGCCAAATAAACATAATTTGACACTCTCCGCTGCGTTAGAGACGGGGATTCTTAATTCAGCGCTCTACCTTAAAATTAGCTATCTCTTGCGAGCAATTCCTGAACTATTTGACCGTACCAAAGTAACAACCAAACAGTCTAGTTTAGACAATCTGTGCGGGCCCAGCTGAATCAAGCCTACTAGGATACTGGCCTAGAGTTTGGGCGTGTCGCGCCCTACTTTTTTATCCTATTTTTATCAACTCTCTAGCTCATACCGGATGGCATGGGTCTAGAGACTGTTTGTTAATATCCCAGACAAAAATGTAGATTATTGTTGTCGGCTGTGTAAAACTTATCTAAACTTATCCAAAGTTTTCTTTAGATAATTAGTGTTTACTGACAACGCTGTTGGGTAGACGGCTAATCCCAAGATAAGTAGGCTATCTCCCGATCGCCAAAGCTTATCAAGTAAAGATAACACTGCGTGCGATCGCTAGTCAACTTACCTAAAGTAAATAAGTATAGGCAAGTAACGATAGCTTTTTGCCACTTAAGTCTTACTCTTGCTTTCGCCGTGAAGTTAGCCTCGCCAAAGTTATCGCCGGCTTGTTGGGTCCCAAGCACTGGTTTTTCCCAATAGCCTGTTTAACTTCAGACGACACAGCTTTAAACTGGCACGCATTTAAAGCTGTCTTGACCTGCATAACATAGATCCCGGAAAGCAGGAACTGAGGCCCGTCAACAAAGCTTATGGTTTTCCACAAGCCCACATTGTACCCTACGGGTTAGTGTGGGTAGTTGACTCGAAATTACTACTTCTGGCTCGATCGTTCCACTTGCCGATCGTGGTTAAACGTATCAACGGTTTTACAGCCTGTGTGATGGTAGGTATTTTACTGGATCGAGCTACTAATATCAACAATCAGCATCCAAGAACTTAACAGGGAGTGTGAAGCCGGCGGTTCGCTTTCATGCCTGGTGTCGCAATCGTGTGGTTTTGGGCATTTTTCGGCTGTTTTTGGCAAACCAGCTAGCTAGATGCTAAGATTTCAGTGCGGAAATTCCTGTATTTTGTTGGAGAGAACTGCCTTGAGTCTCGATCGGGAATCAAAACTAGCTGTAACTCTGGGAGATCCGGCGGGAATTGGCCCGGAAGTGATTCTCAAGGCATTGGCAGATCCCGCTGCTGCTTTGAAGGCGACGGTTATAGGCTCTAGGATAGTTTTGCAGCAAACTTACGATAAGTTGCGATCGAGCAATCCAGCAGCAAAAGCGGCAAATCCCGAAACCTTAAACATTATTGATATCGAACCAGACAGCAAGTGGGGCGAAATTGTCCCCGGTGTCGGGAGTGCAGCTAGCGGGGCGGCTAGCTTTGCTTACATGGAAAGCGCCATCGCCCGTACCATCGCCGGCGAATTCTCCGCGATCGTCACAGGCCCGATTTCCAAAACTTGTTGGCAGGCCGCAGGTTACAATTATCCCGGACAAACAGAACTCCTCGCAGAAAGGGCAAAATCGCAGCGGTTCGGAATGCTGTTTGCCGCCACATCTCCCCACAGTGGCTGGACGCTGGTAACTTTACTCGCTACTACACATATTTCCCTCCGTCAAGTCCCCGATGCTTTGAGTCCAGAATTGCTGAGCGAAAAACTAGAATTGCTGGTAGAGTGTTTGCGGGAAGATTTTGGGCTGGAAAGACCGAAAATTGCGATTTCTGGCTTAAATCCTCACAGCGGTGAAAATGGCAAACTGGGAAATGAAGAGCAAGACTGGATGATACCTTGGTTGGAAACGCAGCGCGATCGCTTTCCTCAAGTGCAGTTAGACGGGCCAGTACCCCCCGATACCCTGTGGGTAAAACCTGCTAAAGTTTGGTACGGTTTAGCCACAGAAGCTCACGACGGTTACTTGGCAATGTACCACGACCAAGGGTTGATTCCAGTAAAATTGATGGCTTTCGACAAAGCTGTCAACACTACAATTGGCTTGCCTTTTGTCCGCACATCTCCGGATCACGGCACAGCTTTTGATATTGTAGGTCAAGGGATTGCAGATGCCTCCAGCATGAAGGCAGCATTGCAGTTGGCGGCCCAGTTGGCTAGTCGCAGAACAGCACTTAAAATAGGGCGCTAGCTTTAGTAAGCCTGACGCTGGCTGCGAAAAATTGTGTCCTTCCTATTGATGTTCGCTGGCGCGAGGCGGCAAGCAAGCTGGTCATTTGATTCGATCGGTTAAAATCAGATTTGGGTAGCACAGTATGGCAGCATTTAATGATAATTCAGACCAAAGATCTCAGTCAGGAAAAGAGGTTTCTGATGCAACTTTGGCAAGTCCTAAAGCTGGAGAGCAACTTCAGGAATTCCTAACCATACTGAGTGAATTGCAGTTATTGAAGAAATCTAAAAAGGAAGCCAGCAAGCTGAAGTTACCGCTTTCTGACAAGTCGGTCCAGCGACTTAAGGACGAGGAAAATCGGCGCAATCAATTGTCTTTTCTGATCGAACCATCGGCTATTGTACCAGAAGTATTGACTAATAATGAAAATATCCCATCTCAAAGACGAGAAAACAACAATGAGGAATCCGGTTTATCTAGAACCGCAGATATAGCAAAAAAATATCGACCGTCGGAGGAAGAATTAGAACAAGCGGTGGAGGAGTTTAAGCGGTTGCACCAACTGCTATTTGAAAGGGATTTGCCGGAATTTGACAGTAATGTTTTGAGCGTGGAACAAAGGTTAGAAAATTTTGAGAAGCTGATGTCTGAACCGAAAGAGTTGATGAATTTACTGAGAGCGTTAATTCCTGAGTTAGTGAAAGAAGAGTTAGAAGGGTTGAAGTCTGAATTGCAAAAGGCGATCGAACTCGCGAGCAATAATAAAATTAATCGCCTCGAATTACAGACAAAAATAGCGGATTTGGAAAATCAAATTGCTAATTTCAACCAGCAGCAACTGCCGAATGCAGAACAGTTAATGCAACGGCTGATGTTGGTGATGGGCGAGGTGCTCAACCGCAAGCTAGAGGAGTCTAAGTTAGAGGTAGCTTCGGCGATAGCACCAAAAGTTAATCAAGTAATTTACAATCAAACCGGACTTGAAGAACACGTAGGAAGAATTGAAGATAGAGTTGCGAATATTCAGCAGCGTAACCAGCAGCAACCAGAAGATTTAATCAAGCAGCTAGTGCCGATAGTTAGCGAGTTGCTGAACCGTAAAATTAGTGAATTAAAATCAGAGGTTATAGCAACTGTCGCACCCTCCGTACAGGTAAGAATAGCTTGGGTAGAAATAGAAGAAAAAGTATTGAACATCATCGATCGCAGGTTGGCTGCGCAACAGTCGCAAATTCAGAAGCCAGAAGAGATAATAGCGATGCTAATGCCAGCAATAACTGATTTGCTGAACAGGAAAATCGATGAATCAAAATTAGAGGTAGCAGCGGCGATCGCACCTTTGATAGAATCAGCAATTCTTCCAAGAGAAGTTCACGGAAAATTGAGCGACGTAGAAAGTAGACTAAATAATCTTCAGCGACAGCAAAAGTCTCAGCCGGAAGAAATAATGGCAAGGTTGATGCCTTTAATGATTGAGTCGCTGAACCGGAAAATCGACGAGACAAAGTTAGAGGTGAGAGAGGCGATGGCGCCGGCTGTCAACACCGCTATTCAAAACAGCGGTATTGCAGCACAAATACTAAAGAATGAAAGTAAAATTGTCGAAGTTCAGCAGCAAGTTTTAGCCGAGATAGAAGGGTTGATGGCAAGAATAATGCCAGTGATTGTAGAAATGCTGTCCCGAAACATAGAGGAAGCAAAGCTAGAGATAGAATCTGCGATCGCCCCAACTGTCGATGCAATCATTCAGCATAAAAATATCGATCGAAGACTCGGGAAGATCGAACAACAGATTGTGGCTATCGAACACCGGATTTATGAATCGACAGACTTGTTTACAGATTTACTGAAACCTTTGATTGACGAGCTGATGGTTAGCCATCACGCCCAGCTAGAAAAGTCGGTCATCGCATCTATTTTACCATTGTTAGATGAAGTTGTAGGTTATAATTACAGACTAAACGATAAAGTAGGGGAACTCGATCGCAAAATTACTGATGCTGAATGGGGAGGCAATCGGGAAGAATTAATCGCCCGAATTAAAATCATGTTTCCCGAAATGATGATCCAAACAATTAAAAAGTCGAGAAAATCGTTTGCCGAAACCATAAGTCCGATAATTGATGAAGTAATTAATACCAAAACCCGAGAAAACAGGCAATCGATGGGAGTAGCCATATCGCCGGCTCTTCCTGTGGGAATCAGCCACAGAATCAGTGAATCGCCCGATGAAATTGCAATGGCGATCGCGCCGGAAATGGCCGCCGCTATCAAACAGCAAATTCATCTCAAGCGAGAAGCAATGTCGGATGCACTTTATCCGATCGTCGGCAGCACGATTTTAAAATACCTCTCAGAGATGATGCGGGAGATTAATCAAAAACTCGAATCATCTTTAAGTCCCGAGAGAATTAGTCGCAAAATTAAAGCCAAATTGCAGGGAATTTCTGAAGCTGAATTGCTGATGAAAGAAACAACACCACTGAGTGTAAAAGCTGTCTTTTTAATTCAAGCAAAATCGGGCTTAGTAATTTCAGCAGTGCAGCAGTCTGAACGCGAACAGCTAGAATCAGACATGGTAGCGGGGATGCTGACTGCTATTCGCGCTTTTGTCAATGATTGCATATCTCAGTCGGGAAATATTGCAGAGATTGATGCTAGAGAATACGGCACATCTAAGATAGTATTGGAAGTAGCGGGTTCGTGTTATCTGGCAGTAGTTATGCAAGGAGAAACCCGCCAGTGGTTTAAGTACAAAATGCGATCGATATTCAAAAAGATTGTTCAAGAATACGGGGCTCAAATCCAGTCATTTAAGGGCGATCCAGCCACTGTGCCGGCAGAAGTAAACTCGAACTTGCAAAAATTAATCGATACAGAGGTAAAAGTTAAATCTCCTAAACTGCCAATTTTACCAATTATCGGTTTGGCCGCGTTAGGTTTAATTGGCGTACCTTGGGGAATTCATCAATACCGCAGCGGAGTTGAAGCGAGCTTAGAAGCAGATACGAATTTAGCTTTACAATCTGCTCCGGAGTTATCGGTTTATCGCCTCGCGGCAGATGTTAAAGATAAAATATTGGAGATTTCGGGACGAGTGCCGAATCAAAAGCTGCGATCGAAAGCGGAAAAAATCGCTCAGCAAGCGGCTCCAAAATCAAGAATTGAAAATAAAATTATAGCCGTTGAAGTACCTCCCGATCCGGTTTTAGTCGAGGCCGATGTCAAGCGGACGGCAGCTCTTTTGAATAAAGTAGAAAGCATTGAGATCTCGGCTCGCTATGCAGAGGGAAAAGTCGCCGTTGCAGGCAGTGTGAGCCAAGTGCCAGATGCTCAGAAAATCACTCAAGCTTTTGAGAAAATTCCGGGGGTGAAGTCTGTAACAAATACAGTGATAATAGGAACTCAACCGCAGCCAAAAAGAATGGCAGTTCGCGTGTATTTCGATGCCGGTTCGGCAAGTTTGCAGGCGAAAGACGTAGCACAAAAGCTTAGCAAAGTCAAGGAATATATGGAGGGAAATAGCACGAAGAATTTAAGGGTAATTGGCTACAGCGATTTTAAAAGCACTCCGGCCGAAAATCAAAAGTTGGCACTGGAAAGGGCGACAAATGTGAAAGGTATTTTGGTTAAACAAGGGATAAATGGCAACAGAATACAAGTTGCTTCTACTAAGGGTCGTCCCGAAGGTGTGGAACCAAATCAACCGCTGTGGCTGAGCAGATTGGTAGTATTTGAGGTGATAAATTAAAATAGGGAATTGGGAATAGGGAATTGGGCATCGGGCATCGGGCATCGGGCATCGGGCATTGTTAATTGGGAATTTTCCCTAATGACTAATGACTTATTTATCTTAATTTATAGTAACGGGCAAGAAGGTTAGGACATTTTTAATCGCTGAAAATATTGCTCTGACTGCATTTCCCTTCTTCCTTCTTCCGACTTCCATCGGACTGACATCCGTTACATCCGTTACAGAATCCGTTGCCGAACTTCCTGACATCCGTGACATCCGTTACATCCGTTACAGAATCCGTTGCCGAACTTCCTTCTTCCTCTTAAATTAATCTAACTCGCCCGGAGGTAAAGGCTTGTATTCGATCGCCCGCCAAGCATACTAACAAGCAGCCGCTTCCGTCAATGCCGGCGGCTTCTCCGCAGATGGTTTCGGAGGAAAGTTCGATCGCCACCGGGCAGCCAATCAACGCATCGCGGCGGCGCAATTCGGGTAAAAGTAGCGCTAAACCGGACTTGGAGGCTGGCTTGTCTGTGGTAGAAAACATATCGGCTAGTTCGAGTAAATAGTGCCGCAGTCGATCGACCAAACACAGTTCATCTGGTACTGTACTAGCAATAGAATGCAAGCTTACCGCATTGCCGAGATCCCTTTCATCCAATCCCGCAGCCGCGAAATCTACGCAGCGGTTGACTCCAATTCCCACAACGGCGCGAGTTTTGCCCAAAGCATTGCCGTTGGTAGCTTCGCAGAGAATTCCGGCTAATTTGTGGCGATCGATCCAGACATCGTTTGGCCATTTCAGGCGCAGCATATCGCGACAGTCGGGCACCAAATCTTCGATCGCGTAAATCACCGCTAAACCGGCTGCTAAACTGAGCCCGGGCAACAGAGTGGGGTTGAGGTTGTCGAGAACAAAACTAACAGTCAAGACACCGCTTGGGGCGTGCCAGGTGCGCCCGTGTTGGCCGCGCCCGCTGGTTTGCCGCCTAGTAAATACTGCATCTCCGTGGTGGAGTTTGGCCGCGCGGGCGATCGCCCAACTGTTGGTACTCGGACAGCTATCCAAGGAGTGTAGCCAGTGATGGAGGTTGGGGCGATCGGGTTCTGTGGTTGCGGGCACGGGAGTTAAGGGCAATTCAGACAATGTTGGATTTGTAGTATTTGATATATAAAAGCTGATTATCGCATTTTCCCGAAGTGCCACCTCGCGCGACGGCGAGAATTCAGAGAAATTGGAGTGTACTACAGTTTCAGCATCAGATTCACCTTACGCCACAACATCAGTTTAGCCGCAAAATCTCTTGATTTATAAGGGTTTATGGGAACGCCGAGGGTTGGTAGGAGCGATCGGCACCCCTTTAAAAAACCCAATTTTTAAAAAAGTTGTATTACCCCCTTGACAGTCTTGTATTATGCAATGTAGTATAAATGTATGGCGAAGGGAAAGAGCTTCAAAGCCTTTTCCCACGAGCAATATGAACCTTGAAAACAGAATAGGAAGTTAATCGTGTCACATAATTGTGGACATCGGCGGTGTAGACTCCGGCAACAATAGCCCGATCGGGTTGTAGTACGCGGAATCAACCGCCACCCCGTCCCAACTTGAGTAATTCAAAGACAGAATATTGTTCATTTTCGCGGGGGTATAGCTCAACCGGTCAGAGCAGTCGCCTGTCGAGCGAAAGGTTGCGAGTTCAAATCTCGTTACTCCCGTCAGTCGATTTTAGATTTTAGATTTTAGATTTTAGATTTACTCCACAGGAGAAGAATCTGGGAATTGGAACTTTGGTCTAAAATCTACACCTCCTGTCGGAAAGCAAGTATCCGTTTTTCGGCGGGGGTCAAAGTCCCGTAGGCAAAAGTCAAGCCGTCTCCCCCTCAAGGAGAAGATTGCGAGTGCAAACCTCGTCGGGACTCCCAGGTTAGGTGGCCGAGTGGTTGAAGGCGTCGGTCTGCAAAACCGAATTGCGCGGGTTCAAATCCCGCCCTAACCTCTGTTCCCAATCAGAAATTAAAAAATAGAAATTAAAAGATTAAACTAACAGTCTTTTAATTAATTTTTTTAACTTTGAAAAGGAACGAAGCGAAAGTGACATTGCAGCGTAGCTTAATCATAAAGCCCCAAGTTCATACCTTGGTCAATGCGGGTATCGCTTCGCGGAAGCAAGCTACAAATCCCGCCGCTGCCACCACAAGCAGGGATGGTGTAACTGGCAACACTCTGGTCTCCAAAACCAGCATTCTGAGTTCAAATCTCAGTTCCTGTGCCAATTTATAGTGCTGTAGGCAAATGGTTTAAGCCGCTTGGTTTTCACCCAAGTGATTGCGGGTTCAACTCCCGTCAGCACTTCCAAACTGGGTCGGCCCTCCTATTGGTGTGGGTACCTGTCTGTAAAACAGTAGCTTAAAGCGTTGCTGGTTCAATTCCAGCCCGACCCATTTGTAACTGCATTTAATCCGCAGTTGCAATTTTGAGAACGTGGTGTAGCCGGATAACATCTCAGTTAATAAAACTGAAGATTGAGGGTTCAAATCCCTCCGTTCTCGCGCTCGGAGAGGTGGCCGAGTGGCTTAAGGCGCTTTCCTGCTAAGAAAGAGCGGTTTAACAACCGTCGTGGGTTCAAATCCCACCTTCTCCGTTTTCCCCCGATAGCTCAGTTGGTAGAGCGCTTGTGTGAAGGACAAGAGGGCGTCAGTTCGATACTGACTTGGGGGATTGCGTTGCCTTATAGCTCAATGGTAGAGCAAGCGGTTGTTAACCGCTAGGTTGTAGGTTCGAGTCCTGCTGGGGCAGCCATTTTTTAAATTGCCGGGTAGACAAATTGGTAAAGTCGCCTATCTCTGAAATAGGAGTTTCTGTAGGTTCAAAGCCTACCCCGGCACCCAATTATTGGGAAGTCGCCTAATCGGTATGGCACCGCTCTTTGAAAGCGGCAAAATGCAGGTTCGATCCCTGCCTTCCCAGTTCTGCTATTACCAAAGCAGATCAATTACACTCCTGTAGCCCAATTGGCAGAGGCCGCAATTTCAAAAATTGTGTGGTGTGAGTTCAAATCTCACCAGGAGTACCAAATTTTTAACTAAGTTTCTAGTTGCTCCTGTGGCGGAATTGGCAGACGCGGCAGACTTAAAATCTGTTTTATTTTGAGTGTGAGTTCGAGTCTCACTAGGAGCATAAACGGGATGTAATTCAGCGGCCAGAAGCCATGCTTTGGGAGCATGGAGTCGTTGGTTCAAATCCAACCATCCCGACTTTACCCCTGTGATGTAATTGGAAAACATCACTCGCTTAGAACGAGTGTTTTTTGCAGGTTCGAGGCCTGTCAGGGGTATGAGGTTTTATTCAATCTCAAATCTCAAATCTCAAATCTCAAATCTCAAATCGGTTTTGCCCCTGTAGCCCAATCGGTAGAGGCGCTAGATTTAGGATCTAGTTAGTGCTGGTTCGAGGCCAGTCAGGGGTATTTGGTGACTTCGCGGGTGAAGTAGCCTGGGTAGGCTTGGAGGTCTCATAAGCCTCTTAATAGCAGGTTCAACTCCTGCCCCCGCCACCAAAAATGCAGGTGTGATGTAATTGGCAACATGAGGCTCTTGTAAAGCTTTCTTGCAGGTTCAAATCTCGCCATCTGCTGTGCTGGTGTAGCTCAATTAGGCAGAGCAACTGATTTGTAATCAGTCGGTTGTAGGTTCAATTCCTATCACCAGCCCCACAATTGCGGATATGGTGTAACGGTAGCATTCGAGTCTTCCAAACTCTAGGCACGAGTTCGAGCCTCGTTATCCGCTTGGGCAAACAAGAAGTTTGTTAAATCTCACATCTTGCACCATTCTCAAGAACAGGCAAGATGCCTGTTCCACAAAGAGTAGATTTCCTTGTGGAACGGACCGCAGCCTGTTCATAAAATGCTTATTGACAATGGCGCAACATCTCAGTTAAATTCAAAATCTCAAATTTTAAATCCTCAAGAACAGGCAAGATGCCTGTTCCACAAAGAGTAGATTTTCTTGTGGAACGGGCATCTTGCCCGTTCAAAAGGCTTATTGACAAGGGTGCAACATCTCAGTTAAATCCAAAATCTCAAATCTCAAATCGGTTTGCGGGTGTGATGTAAAGGCTAGCATCTGAGTATGCCATTCTCAGCGCATGGGTTCGAGTCCCATCATCCGCTTTTGTAGTCCTGAGCTTCGATGGTAGAGCGTTTGCCTTACAAGCAGACGCGGGGTAATCTCCTGTCAGGACTACCAATTTATGGGAGTGTAGCTCAATGGATAGAGCGCCGCGCTTCGGACGCGGATGTTGTGGGTTCGAGTCCTACCACTCTCGTTGTTTTTGCTTTAATTTAAGGAGGTTGATTCCATTGAATGGATAATTTTTTATATTAAGAGCGATCGCCCTTTGCGTGTCCGAATCTTTGGAGCCTACATACTTTAGTACGAGAGGAAAGGTAACGCTGTCAAAATCAGCGGGCGTTTGCGAACGAGGAGTGCGATGAACCCGGCAGGTTGGCTTAAAGGTAGCCATCCTTTAAAGAGTGTGTAATAACTCATCGGCCCAGTCCCTCTAGTAACTGAGAAAACGCAATGCTCTGATAACTTGCACGGAAAGTGCGCGCGTGCGCAGCTATCCCGTAGGGAATCGCACATTAACAAAAAACATGGGAGCGTAACTCAACTGGATAGAGTGTCGAGCTTCTACCTCGAATGTTGTGGGTTCAAGTCCTACCGCTCCTGCTGTCTGGGGTTCGTAGCTTAATTGGTAAAGCATCTAACTGGCTGTTAGAAAGATATCGGTTCAAATCCGATCGCAATCCACCACACCAATTTTAGATTTTAGATTTTAGATTTTAGATTTTAGATTTTAGATTTTAGATTGACTCCACAGATGAATCTGGGAGCTTGAACATTCATCTAAAATTCGATTTCTCCACAACTTAAGTCGGAGGGTTATATTCGTTTCGGGGTCATAGCTCAATTGGTAGAGCGCTTGCTTTGCACGCAAGAGGCCAGGAGTTCGATTCTCCTTGACTCCACTTGTGGTGTCTGAAGTCGAAGCGGTCGAGACGCTAGCCTGTGAAGCTAGTTATTAGCGGGTTTGAGTCCCGTCGGATACCCCTTGGAAGATGCCGCTAAATGGTTGGCAACCAGTCTTGAAAACTGGGGTACAGTTAACTGTAAGGGTTCGATTCCTTCATCTTCCTTTTAATTAACCACCGGAGGTCGAAAAGCGAGACACCGTGCTGATAACGCGGCTATAGGAGGGGCAGTACCTCCTCGGTGGATGGATTGGTTTATAATAAGTCTAGATTTGCTAGTTATTCAACATAGAAGCCATGAGCATTCAAGTTCTCAAATTAGAATGGATTCAGTAGATTTTGTTATTAAAGGATATTCAACTTTTAAACGAAATCCAAAAACTGAAATAAAATTAACCCGAAAAGACTGCTGTTCTCAAACCTCGTCAATTTGGCTGTGGTCAAGGAATTTTTACTTATATAGCAGATGATTTTGATGAAACACCTCCTGGTTTTGAAGAATATGCGTAAGTCATCAATATAGGGCTTACGCATGGGGTTCAGAAACTGGGTCTTTTACTGAATCTGCGGGCTGTAACGAAATTTTTTCGTAAAAAACCCGGTTTCCTTGGTGGGAGCGCCCGAGTCAGAAATATATTATGTGAGGTTTAATTTATATGAATTTACAGCATTACAATTACTATCTGGTGGTTGACCTTGAAGCAACTTGCTGCGATCGCGGAAATATCAGAAAAGAGGAAATGGAAATTATCGAAATAGGAGCGGTTATGGTGCATTCAGAATCTCTAAATATTGTTGATGAGTTTCAAAGCTTCATCAAACCTATTCGCCATCCTATCCTGACTGAATTCTGCAAATCGCTAACCTCTATTTCTCAAGCACAAGTCGATCGAGCTCCGACTTACCCGGAAGCGATCGCACTTCTGAAAAACTGGCTGTCTGGTTACTCAAATGGTGTATTTGGTTCCTGGGGCGATTTCGATCGCAAACAATTTCAACAAGACAGCAACTTTCACAAAGTACCTTTTCCCATTGCTTATCCTCATGTCAATCTCAAAAAATTGTTTTCGGACAAGCAAGGTTTGCGAAAACGTCATGGCATGGCAAAAGCTCTGACACTCGCGGGTTTACCGCTAGAAGGAACTCATCACCGAGGTATTGATGATGCGAGAAATATCGCCAAACTGTTGCCTTATATTCTGGAGCGAAAACACTTGTCCTGATTGGCGATCGTACATACAGCGAGCAAAATTATGGGGAGGTCGCCTAAGTGGAATGGCACCGTAAAAACTTTGGAAAAGCGGCTCCCAAAAGGACGATCGGGTTTGTTGAGTAGGGTAAAAAGTTGCTTCGCGACGTTCCCTGAAAACGCCAACGGGCAACAGGTTGCGGAAGCACTGAAAGGAATTAACAGTCCGAGATGGGGGCAGTTCTCATCTGCTTGCGGGCAGTAAGGAAGCGCGTTTCCTGAAAGTTGCTGTCGATCGATGCGGGTTCGAGTCCCGTCCTCTCCATTCAAGGTTCAAGTCCAAATCGAAGAGTTTCAACCCGTGCCCTAACAGTTAAAGCATACATACTCGGCTGTTAACCGACTAAAACCAATGCTTTACGCACTTGCACGGGTTGAACCTCAGAACCTCAGTTGTTCTTGAGGTCTAAATCGCGATCGTAGCTGCCGATTGGCCGCAGTCTGGTCATCAACTGCTTCAGCAAGAAGCCGTTGCTGTTCCAAGCGGTATAAGGAGTAGCCCCTTGTCCCTTCAGGCACAAGGTTTGTCGGGCTTTGTTGTGGCAGATATTGGCCAGCAGGCTGACGACTGACACTAAGCCGAGTTCATCGACAAGGGCTTCGAGTTCATCTTGAGTCACAAGCAAACCTCCAGGGTTGACTATTTCCCTGAATAATAGCTTAATGGGGTAAGACTGGGTACTAACTATCCCTAGTCAGGGGTATGTATGTCGTCAATGAGCTTATATTCGTTGATAGTTGCCAGCAGCATCAGTTTAGACATGGATATTCCTGACTCGTCAGACAGCTTCTTCAGCTTTTGATGAATTCGGTTGGGCATTGTGACTTTTATGGTTTTGGAAGCTTCCTCTTGTTCAGTCATTTCAAGCAGTTATGTTTAATTGAGACTAGCTTATCCTCTTTCCGAGTAACGATCGCACCTTGCTGCGATCGTCTGTAGGGATGCGGGCGCAGCGCGATAAAATGGCTGCTGCTGCGAAACTGTGCGCTAACAAATAAAAAGGTCGATCGCAAATCTCTAACCAAGAGAGCGATTGGATATATGAGTTACATTCAGAAGCAAGCAGTAACCAAACAACTTAATAAAAAAGGTGAAACATGAGAAAACTAAAATATTACGTTGCTTGCACCGTTGACGGGTTTATTGCTCGCGAAGATGGCTCATTTGATTGTTTTCCTATGTCAGGGGAGCATTTCGCTGATTTGTTCGATTCCTTTCCTGAAACTTTTCCGGCTCACTTTCAGGAAGCACAAGGCATTCGTGCAGAGAACAAGCAGTTTGATGCGGTTTTGATGGGACGGAAAACCTATGAGGTAGGGCTAAATGTTGGTGTAACTAATCCTTATCCCACCTTGAAGCAGTATGTCTTTTCGCGCACTATGAAAGCCAGTCCCGATGAGAATATAGAACTCGTTTCGGACAATCCTGTCGCAGTGGTTAAGGAATTAAAAAAAGAAACGGGTAAAGACATCTGGCTCTGCGGTGGTGGCGCTTTAGCGACCACTCTTTTTTCTGAGATTGACGAGATGATTGTAAAGTTGAATCCGCTAGTTATCGGCTCAGGAATTCCTCTTTTTTCCCGTGCACTCGCTCCGACAAATTTGGAACTTGCCGATCGCAAAATCTATAGCAACGGTTTCATGTTGCTTCATTATCGATTGCAGAAATGAGGTGTGTGTGCCACTGAAAGAAACCTAGTTTTTTACCGTTGATGCGGGCGGTAACGAACTATTATCGCAAAAAACCCGGTTTCTGACCACCCGTGCGTAAGTCTTATAGGAATGATAATTAAATAACTTCCACAAGTTTGTGGGATGGGCGTCCCGCCCGGCCGTTTTGG
>NZ_JAUBTO010000056.1:0-19300 GCF_036702495.1 Microcoleus sp. C2D2
AACCGTTGCCGTTCTTGAGAACTGTTCGCTAGTCTCACAGCGATCGTACTTTTTGACCTGCTTAGTCTAAACTCCAAGTGATGAAAGAGGGTTAGTAACAAGCTCTAGGCAGAATAGTTCTCTATTGAACCTGTTCGCCGCACGTCTAATGTCACACAGTGAAACCCTCCTCCTAATGTCCGAGACTGTCTGAGTTGGAGTCCAATAACATCAACACCGCGTTTTTCAAGTTCTCGGATCAGTGGGAATTGGGCTTTGTCAACAATTGCCAAATTCGGATTCACCATCAGTAGGTTCATACCAATCCATTTAGTGCTGTAGACTGTATTTGTGTAACCAATGTCAACAATTTCCTCTAGATAGATAACATCCCACCCTTTGAAGAGATCGGGTAGATTGTTTTTCCCAACTCGTTCAGCGTTAACTACAACCAAACCAGGGCGAATAACTGCGATTGTGGAATCCACATGACTTCCAGAGTAAATATTGTCGTAGGTGTGAACCCGATACTCTTCGCCCAGAAACGTCTGAAGCCATTGCGCGCCGAGGCGATTTCCACTATCAGAGACTAGATAGATTAAGTCTCGTCCCATCCGCAATACATTGGCTGCATCAAATACAGGTTCGTAGTCTTTGAGCGTAAACGAGTTAGGATCGTCAAAGTTAAGATTATAGATATCGTCGGCTAATCGAGGTTTGGGCGCTGAAATCCATTTCGCTCCACTCCGCAAGTAATCTATGAGAATGGATTTGTAAGACAGAGTTTCAAAAAGACGGGAGCGCCAGACCATTGGAGTTTCGATAATCCACGTCCCAATTGTCAGCAGTACATCTCTGGGACAGTAGTTATGTAGACCATCAGCTTCCCAATCAGGAGTACGAAACTTGACAGAATGATCGGCGATATCAGGACGCTGAACAGTAACGCCGAACCCTTGAAGTGTTTGCACGAGTAAGTCTAAATCTTCTTCAGTTTCTCGGATAATGCGCTCGCTAAATCGACCGAATGGGATATTTCCGATACTGTCATAGTCTCTGTATTCAGTGGCAAATACTCCTAAATCGGGGACAGGCATCTGCGTTAGTAGCACGTCCGACAATAATTTCTTCGAGTGGGTCCCACTCGTTATAAACTCTGACTTTGCTCATCCGTATTTGGTAGCAGTAAATTTCACGTTTACTCATGAATTAACCAGTATAGCAACCGCCAATGCGGTTATGGCTTGACGGGGTGACAACCCCAGGGCAAACGCATCAAAATTTGGCTCAACATCGCCGTTTTTCCGTGGACTGCGATGAAGTTGTCAATCGAGCGATGCCTTCGGCGGGCTTCGCCTACGTTATGGCAATATAAAGTAACTGGAGTTTAGACTATCGCACCGCAGGTGCGATAGTCTAAACTCCAGTTAATCTTCAGCAGCAGCCATATCTTTGTCTCTGCCGCCACCGCTCATGGCGCCCATGCCGCCGCCGTTGCCACCGTCAAATCGCCTTCTCTTGTTGGAGAACATATCTTGATTTCTCCGCTTGCGAAACTTGCGAGCGTATGCTTGATTTCGTTGTGCCTTCTCTTTCTTGAGATTGCGGCGCTTAGCCATTCTGACCTCACTAATAAACATTGACACTCCCCGAGCGTGAAAGCCCGGGGATTCTTAAGGTTGACACTCTGCACTCTTGGTGACTGAGATTCTTGGTTCAGCGAAGTCACTTGCTTGCGACAGGATTGCTCCAGCGGCATTATAGGTGTCTTCTCCCCAAGCATGAATTCCGGTATGCCCTACCGTACTCGATCAGTTCTCTTTAATGTAGTTAGGTTTTGTTCAAATTTAGCTTTCCTAAACCGCAACACCGTTAGGTGTGACTACGCACTCAACTAATCCAGTTAAGTTTTTACGTTGTCTAGTTATACTCAATTTTAGACCGATGACGATCATAGCACACCCAGCACAAGACCCCGAAAAAAGAACACGGGGATTTAAGTCCCTGGGAATCCGAGTCCGATCGGGACGCCATGTTTTCAATCTCAAGCGAATATTTTTATACACTCTTGACAAAGACGACAAAGGACGGTATGGGTTCGTGAGTCACGCTCCTGTCTTCAGCCTGCCCCACCCGCGAGGCCTCCTTGCCCACATTCTTGCAGATTTTCGAGGGCGACGAGTTCTACTCTACTTTTACCCTCGGGATAATACCCCAGGCTGTGCGACTCAAAGCCCGAAGTCGCGCAGGCCCACTACGGCTGTTACGGAGTCAAAAAAATTATGGGAAAAGAATTTATAGGAATTATTCGATCGACCGATCGCGATCGACCCTGATGGTAGGATTGAAGAGGTTTACCAAAAATAATGGGTTTAAAGCCTCCCCCTTTTAGGGGGACTTTTAATCAAAAAGAAGCCTTAAAAATAGCAGGGCTGTTTTTAAGATACACTTGAGAAATGTTAAACCTGACTTATACCTACGCTTTAAAGCTAACGCAACAGCAGATCCAGACCTACGAGATGTGGCTAGAAACGGCTCGCAAGGTCTGGAATTTTGCGCTAGCCGAGCGCAAGGATTGGTATAACTCAAGGTCGTGCCGGATAGACGCTTGCAGTCTCAAGACTGAATACATCATTCCAGCAGATGCCCCCCGACCCACATTTGCTTCCCAGTGCAAAGCTTTAACTAAAGCCAGAAAAAACAACCCTAACCTCAATGCCGCGCATTCTCAAATGCTGCAACAGGTATTGAGAAGGTTGGAGAAAGCTTTCATTGGGATGTGGGAGTCAGGAAGAGGTTTTCCTCGGTTCAAAAAACAGGGGAGAATGCGCTCGCTGCTATTCCCTCAGTTGGGTGTCAATCCCGTCAAAAAAAATCAAGTTAAACTTCCTGGCGCGGGTTGGGTCAAAATGCGAATGTCTCGTCCTATCCCGGACGGTTTTGTTGCTAAGCAAGCGCAATTGGTAAAACGGGCATCCGGTTGGTACGTGATGCTAACGTTGCAAGCCGATGTTGATGTTCCCCATGTCATGCCACACGGGCAAGCTGTGGGTATAGATCTAGGGTTAAAAAGTTTTTTGGCAACTTCAACGGGAGAGCAAATCGCTAGACCTCGATTTTTTGTATACCTCCAAGGGAAGCTGAAATTGCTCCAACAGCGAGCTAGTCGCAAAAAATTAGGGTCAAACAATTGGCAAAAAGCGCAAGCCAAAGTTGCTAGGTTGCACGAACATATTCGCGACACTCGCAAAGATTTTCATTTCAAGTTGGCGCATAAACTCTGCGACGAAGCTGGAATGATATTTGCTGAAGACTTGAACTTTAAGGCTTGGGCGAAAGGGATGTTTTCCAAACACACCCTAGACTCCGGGTTTGGAGAGTTTCTCTCAATCCTAGAGTGGATATGCTGGAAGCGGGGAGTCTATTTTGCCAAGGTGAATCCGGATGGAACCAGTCAAATTTGCCCGAATTGCAACTATCATACGGGCAAGAAAGAGTTAAGCCAACGGATTCATCGGTGCGGCGAATGTGGATATGAAATTGATAGGGACGTTGCCTCCGCTCAAGTAGTGAGGCAACGTGGACTTGCAGCCGTAGGACATACGGTTCAGATGCTTGGCGAGGGGTTAAGCACTGGCTCCCTCATGAGCCAAGAATCTTCGCCCTTCTAGGGCGGAGAGTGTCAACGCAAAGTCAAACCAGAATCTGACGCAGCGGAGATATTAGCAGACTTGCCAGACCTCTGGCGTGAATGAAAAATTAAAAATTAAGACTCCCGAGCCCAGAGCTAGGAGGCCTGAAATTACTTTCTCCTAAACAAGCTTTTGAGTTTATGCGTCGATTGTGGCGATTTGTACAAACAGTGCTAGGGGTAATTTTTCGACATCCCGTCACTGGTACTGCGGTGATTCCCGTATTGCCTGACGGGCGAATTGTGTTAATTCGCCGCCGCGACAACGGTCGCTGGGGACTGCCGGGAGGTATGGTGGATTGGGGAGAGGATATTCCGACGACAGTGCGGCGAGAATTAGCGGAGGAAACAGGACTCGATTTAGTTAAAATCCGTCGCTTGGTGGGCGTTTATTCGGCTGCCGATCGAGATCCTCGCCTGCACTCGATTTGTATCGTGGTGGCAGCAGAGGTGCAGGGAAAGATGCAAGTTCAGGATACGCTTGAAATTAGCGAGGTTGAGGCTTTTTTGCCCGCATCCCTGCCGCAGGGCCAGCTCAGCCATGATAACGACCAGCACTTACAGGACTATTTTCAAGGCCTGACCACTTTGGCGTAAACTGGCGGGGCATCTAAATTGGTGCAGCCAAGTTCGGAATTACCAAAGCCGTCAAAAGTTCCCTGGTCCTCGGTGGAATTAATTTTTAATGTTTTCCTACTTTTATTCACAATCTCTGAACATTAAATTAATCATCTTTATTATTGCTAAATATTTAACCGGATGTACTCACCGCTACGCAATTCTCGGATCAAACTCTCTGTAGGGCAAATCTTTTGGCACGAAGTCGGTCAAGGCCCGAATTTAGTATTTTTGCACGGTTCTTGGCTCGACAGCAGTCAGTGGCTGAGGACGATCGAACATTTGAACCCCTACTACCAATGCTTCGCACCGGATTTGCTGGGGTTTGGCGACTCGGAACGCCCGAATATTCATTATTCGATCGACCTGGAGGTAGAATGTCTCGCCCAATACCTCGATACTTTGAAGCTGCGAGAGGTTTATTTAATCGGTCACTCTCTCGGTGGCTGGGTGGCTGCCAGCTACGCTATCAAATATCCCGCGAGAGTTCAGGGTTTGGTGTTGTTGGCCCCTGAAGGCGTCAAGGTTGGCAACCGGCGGGGGCGGTGGCAGACGGCTAACTGGCTTTACAGCAAACCACCGCTGGCTTTCTGGTTGCTACGATCGATCTATCCAATTGCTAAGTTGCTCGGCCGCCAAAACAAGATTGACGGACTGCTAAAGTTCAGACAGCAGTTGATGCAGTCCCCAGTTGCCGTGGAGTTGCTGTTCCGGCGCCGGCGGGTCGAAATTACAGCGGAGTTAGTTGATGAGAATTTGCATTTGCTGAAAGCACCTGTTTTGCTGTTGCACGGTTCTGAAGATACCCCCGCAGCTTCGTCTCTGTGTCAATCCTATGCTGCTCTGGCTCCTAATGCCGAACTGCAATTTGTCAGTCCCGGGAAAAGCAATTTGCCGCAGGAAGTCCCGGAGATTGTTGCTAAGTATATTCGAGAATTTGCTAAGTGAAGTGGGAATTGGTAATTGGTAATTGCTAACAGTCAACAGTCAACAGTCAACAGTCAACAGTCAACACTTAACAGTCAACACTTAACAAGCTAATTCCCCAAAAAATAGCCTCTGGTGCGTCAATTAAGGCCCAGGAAGCCGTCTGGGGAAAGGCTGCGGTGAGGTATTTTAAAAGCAAAGTTCGATCGCCCCCCGTGAGTGCAATTTTGCTATCAGGAAACAAACACCGCCAATCTTCAATAAAATCCCTAACTCCTGCCACCGTCGCATACACTACTCCGCTTTGAATAGCCCCAGCAGTGTCTTTCGCCCAGCGATGCGGCAGATTTTCTGGTAAGCTGATTAACGGTAATGCAGCGGTTTTTCTACCGAGCGACGATAACTGCAAACCCAAACCCGGTAAGATGGCGCCCCCAACTAAATACCTATTGACATCAGCCCCAGTAAATGTTAAAGCTGTACCAGCATCTATAAGTAAAATTGGCCAACCGAATTGGTTGCCAGCGCCAAGTACAGCCAAAGCTCTGTCAATTCCCAGGGTAGGATAGAGTCCCCCGATCGGCAACTGGTCTAAAGTAATAATCCGGACATTTGGATAACTCTGCCAAATTGCTGTTTGTTGGGGAACAACTGAGGCTAAAACTAGAGGCAGCGGCACTAAAGAAAGTGTGTGAGGACTAGAAAAAGCGGGAGTAGCAGGAAGACAAAGGAGATTTTGAGCAGATATTTCCTCGATCGACCTCATTACTGTTTGCACCAAATATTCTGCCTTTAGCGAGTCGGAGACCTGGGAAACAGCATCAGCATTGAGATGCTCTGTATCCCATGTTTTCTCCAGAGTTGAGCCCGCAAATAATCCCCAGTGCAGCCGCGAATTGCCGATCGCTAAAGCTATTTTAATCTGACCTTTACCTCTTAATGCAGATGTAAGGTTGTCGCTGCAAGGTGGCGAAGGAAAATTGTCGGGAATTGAGTTTTCCATGTCGATCGATCGAGGGCGCGCGCAAAGATTGAACTAAAGAGGTATTTTAGGTTAATTTTCTTCGCTTAACCAAGCAGTTAACTCTATTTGACATCAGACCAAGTTCAATGGGCGCGCCAATTAGTATTGTCGGCTGCAGACCGCATAGTTTATATTTATAAATATTGGTAAAGCAAATAATTGCTATGCTCAGGCTGCATCATTTATAATGTCTTAAGATAGTCCAAAAGTCCTGGTAACTGCGATCGGGATCTTGGCGGGGTAAGCACAGGTTTAAAAAACCACGATCGATCACTATACAGTACAAGTGCTGAGTAAATATGTCTTTAAAAATACAAGAACACGAAAACCCCTGGCAGAGAGTAACTTCGCGGTTGCCTGAACATGAAAATTGGAGAGAGGAAGAAAGTCTTTCGCAGCCGGAAGTAGACCAACAAAAAGCCCTAATCTTGCAGATGCAGCAGCAAGTTCAGTTATCAAACTTGCTGAACCAAATTAATAACGAAATTCGCAGTACACTTGACATAGAAGAAATTTTGACATCGGCCTGCAGATTGCTGGGGCAAGCGCTACAGTCCAGCCGCGTGAGCATTTTAGTCAAAGAATCAAATACAGACAAAACTTTAGTCACGCGGGGAGAGTACAACGCGGGGGACTATCCGATCCAACTGGGCATGAAAGTACCGATGGCTGACAACCCGCATTTGACAGCAGTCGTGTCTCAGCAAGAGTCGCTAGCAGTGACGAAGTTTCTCGATTTTCCGGGATTGAACCAACAAACGCGAAACATTGCCGAAGCTTTGGAAATTAAGTCAATGCTGGCAGTAGCTACTCGCTATCAAGGTGAAATGAATGGCATAATTGGCTTGCATCAGTGCGATCGCGAACGGGAATGGACCCAGTGGGAACAGCAACTTTTAGAAGGGGTAGCATCGCAATTGGCGATCGCGATCAATCAAGCCAAACTCTACAGCAAAACCAGGCGCCAAGCCGAACGAGAATCGCTGCTGCGGCTGATCGGCAACCAAATTCGCAGTACCCTGGATCTGGGAACTATCCTGGAAACAGCGGTGAGGGAAGTTCGCCAACTGTTGCAGTGCGATCGAGTAATTATTTACCAGTTTCAAGACAACTGGCGGGGAAAAGTTGTTGTTGAAAACATGACGGTTCCTTGGCCTTCAATTTTAGGAGATATGGGGGCGGATAAGTGTTTCCGGGGAGATTACGCGGAACTTTACCAGCAAGGGCGAGTCAAAGCAATTAATGATATTTTCAATGCCGGTTTAGAGTCTTGCCACGTTGATTTCTTAGACCGTTTGCAGGTAAAAGCTAATCTGATCGTGCCGATTGTTACATCCAGAAGCGAAGAAGATTCAATCCCTACAGCCGGAAGTTCTAATTTAAAATTTCCCGGTAAACTGTGGGGTTTGCTGATCGCTCACGAGTGCGGGGATACCCGCAATTGGCAGCGGCAAGAAATGGAGTTGCTGTCGCAGCTAGCCGACCAAATGGCGATCGCCATTCAGCAAGCAGAACTTTACAGTAAAGTCCGAGAAGCTGCGGTCAAATCTCAAGCTCAAACCCAGCAATTGCAAGCAGCATTCCAAGAATTGCGATCGACACAGCAGCAATTGATTCAAAGCGAAAAAATGTCAGGTTTGGGGCAAATGGTAGCGGGAATTGCTCACGAAATTAACAACGCCAACAATTTCATCCACGCTAACTTGTTTCACGCTCAAGAATATTTTCAAGTCTTGAACGAAGCTCTCGAACTGGCCGGGAATGCCTGCCCGGAAGCAGCGGAGGCAATTGTCAGAATTAATGAAGAACTAGAACTGGATTACATTCGAGAAGACTTTGGCAAACTGGTCAATTCAATGCGGGAAGGCAGCGGCAGGATTCGCTCCATCGTGATGACGCTGCGAAGTTTTTCTCGTTTAGACCACGCTGAATTAAAACCGGTAGATTTGAATGAAGGTTTAGAAAGCAGTTTCATGATGCTGCAAAACAAGCTAAAAACAAATATCAAAATCGACAAACAATACGGCAGTTTGCCGCCCGTCAAATGTCATGCCAGTCAAATCAACCAAGTATTTTATAATTTGATTGACAATGCTTTAGATGCGCTCCAGTCAGCGCTAAAACCGGGAGAATTAACCATCCGCAGTTGGCAAAGCGAGCCGGACTGGGTAACAATCTCTGTCCGCGACACGGGGTCTGGCATTCCACCAGAAATTCAAGACAAGATTTTTGACCCGTTTTTTACTACTAAACCTGTGGGGAAAGGCACTGGTTTGGGACTTTCAGTGTGCTATCAGGTAATTGTTCAAGCTCACGGCGGCAAGCTGAGCTGCGTCAGTCAGGTTGGCGAAGGAACTGAGTTTATTGTAGAGTTGCCGCTGACAAATCAGAGGGTAAGTGCATAATTCCTGCTTTAGTCAGATTAATGACCAATGTCCAATTCCCTATGCCCGTGGATTTATAAGTAATTAACCTGGCTTGATATTAATTGTCAACTTGCTGCTGATAGGCCTGATAAACAGCCTCTAAAAAGACATTAGCATCAACTTTTTTCGGCATTCTTTCCCAACCTATGATTTCTTTAACTTGAGTAGCCAGTTGTTTGCTCAATTCATTTCTGGCATTAGGTATCATCCCTTCGCGCCGCTGTAAATACTCTCGAATTACAGCAAAATCTTCGGGAAGCAAGCTGGAAATATCGGCCTCTATCAGCAATTTTTTTGCTAGGGATTGAGCAGATTTTGATACTTTCAATGCAGCAGTTGTCAGAGGTTGTTCTTCTTGAATTACCAGGGTGCCTCCTACCAAATCTCCTAAACGTTTTTCCCGCTGGTTTAAAACTATGAAAAATACACCTATAAAAAATAAGTCGTCAAAAGGTCGCAGCAAAGCCCGTAGTGTTGATTGCTGAAGCCTGACTGGACGGCCGTCATCCCGAATTACTCGGATTTTGACATAACGCTTGCCTGGTGTTTGACCAGACCACACCGTTTCATAAAATACAAAGTAACCTACATAAATGAAAAAACCAATTAATGCCTGAACTGCTATCAACCAGAGTGCTAAGCCTTTGGTACTTCCTAGCAAGTTTGCGATCGTCTCAAGCAACACTGAATTAAATATCAGCGCACCTAATAGAAACACTACTATAATCAAACCCAAAATGATATAGTCTATCAGCAATGCGTAGGCTCGGTTGCCAATTCCCGCTAAGATAAATTCGATCTCTACACTTTCGGGAGTGTGGAGAGTGAATCGATTAAAAAGTCGCATAAATTTGAGCAAATTTTATGTTTTGACAGAGGCTGAATTAGCGCTTGCGCATTTGCAAACCCAAACCTTCTTTGCGGCTGCGGAGGTCGTAGTAGATAATGGCTTTCATAGCCTGCCAAAAAGGAGTCACAAGCGCACCGCTGGCAAAGCTCAATGGCAAAATCAGAAGAAAATAAACTAAGTAAAACATACCAGATTCTGGTTCCAAAACTGCCCTTAAAACACTTTGAACGATCGTAGTAAGTATCTGCACAACAATCGTGATCGGGAGTGAAACCAAAATGCCCACAAAAACTATCCACTGAATGCGTCCGACCGACCCCTTAGTTAACTCCCAACTGCGACCGATTGCTGAAGTAGCACCTATATTATTTTCGATCGCCAGCGGCAACTCAACAATCAGCAAGCGAGAGATAATTCGGATATATATAATTAAGAAAGCAATGACCGCAACTACCAGAAAAGCTACAATAATTACGTAATTTTGCCCAAAAATAGCACCAGCCCCCCCTGCCAATATGGCCATAGCGATCCCACCTACCAAGGATACCCCAAAGAAAATCAGAAATGTCAATATACCCGCCCATAAAAAACTCCACATCCGAGGATTGACCTGACGGCGAGCATCACTGACAGTCTCTGGCTTTTCCCTAACTTCACCGAAAGCCAGACGAGAAATGAGCGCTGAGATCGCAGAATATTTAGCCCAACCGTAAATCGGAACTAACAACCACAGAGAAGCTACGAATGCCAAACCAAAATATGACTTAAAATGGTCGCGGTAAATGCGCAAACTAGCACTAACAACATTACCGACGCTCAAGGGGCCTGTTTGTCCAGAAGAACTAAGATTTTTAGGCATGACTGGATGGGTGTAGTGGTGTGAGGCGGAAAATTTACCACTATCTTAAGCTATATCTAATAGAACTTCGTGAAAACTTTATGAATGTTAAACGTTGGATCGCGCGGCGGGAACCCAACTGGAAACGGTTGGACACTCTTTTACAGCAAGTAGAAAAAAAGGGGCTAAAGTCCCTACCTGCGTCTGAAATCACCGAATTAGCGAGTTTGTACCGTTCTGTTTCGGCGGATTTGGCTAGGGCGAGGACAAATGAAGTCGGTAATATTTTGTTACAAGATTTGCAAAGGTTAACTTCTCGCGGCTATACCCAAATTTACCAAGGTTCGCGCCGCCAAGATTGGGAAGCTGTAGTGGAGTTTTGCCGCTGGGGTTTTCCGGCTACGGTACAGGAGACGTTTGGTTATACGGCGACTGCGACGGGTATTTTTTTAATAATGGCGTTGATTGCTTGGTGGTTTGCTTGGCAAGATCCGGCGTTTTTGTCCCTAGCAGTTCCTGGAGATTTGATTAAAACGGTACGCGATGACGGGAAATTGTGGATGGGTTCAATTGTGGGAATCGAACCTTTAGCTTCTAGCGGTATTATGACTAACAATCTATCCGTATGCTTTGCGGCTGTTGGGGGAGGGATTGTTTTCGGTCTTTACACTGTTTATATTATGGCATTTAATGGAGTGATGATCGGCGCAATCGCCAGTTTAGTAGCTCAGCACAATTTAGCTTACCCTTTTTGGGCCTTTGTATTTCCTCACGGTTCCCTGGAATTGCCGGCGATTTTTTTAGCTGGCGGCGCTGGTTTAATCATCGCCCGGGCAATTTTTTTTCCTGGCAAGTACCGTCGTGCTGATGCTATGAAGTTTTACGGTACTCAAGCTGCACAATTGGTATTTGGGATTGTACCGATGCTGGTAATTGCTGGTACGATCGAGGGTTTTTTCTCGCCAAATCCGGCAATTCCCGATCCGTTGAAGTATTTGGCTGGGATCGGGTTGTTTGCGCTGTTGGTGATGTATTGCAGTAAAAGGCGATCGGCTGAAGTTCCTAGATAATTCGCATCTTGAAATCGGGGCGATCCCCCTAAATCCCCCGCCGGAGGGGGACGAAAGAGGACTTCCGGTTCCCCCCGACTATCAGGGGGGCTAGGGCGGATCTAAATCTAACGGTCAAACAGCAGTCTGTGAATACATTTGACTTTAAATTGACCGAAATAGCACCTTACCTACCCATATTGAGCCAAGCAATCAATTAAAATCATGACTCAGATTAACATCCGCTTTCCCGAAGACAATCCTTTTGCTCGAATCAAGGTTCGGCAGATATTTGGATGGGTGTGGTTATTCGGTCTAGGCATTTACTTTCAAATAGCAATGATTGCCTATACACAGGGGATAACGTTCGATGGTAAAGAACCATTAGTTAACGCAATATTAGACGCTTATTTAGGGATTTTGATATTGGCTTTGGTGTGGCGACAATGCAGGCTAGCAGGAATTGAAATTAAATATCTAGTTGGTAAAGTCCCCGATCGCTACCAATGGTTGCCATTAGTAGGTCTGGCGATCGCTAGCGTGGTTTTTTCAATAAGCTTGTTCCGAATATTTTATTATACTTTGTCTTTTATTGTACCTTCTTTTGTTGAGCAATTACTACGAAATGATAGAAATAGCCTTATTTTAATTGTGGCTTCAAAAACATTTTTTCCGGCACTTTACTACTTAATTTGTGCTATTTATTATTGTGCAATATTTCCCATATGCTGTGCCTTTATTCTCATGGCTGTTATCTTACACAGATGGGCTGTGAAATGGGGAAATATCCCAGCAATAATACCTGTTTTACTGTTGTATATAATTACTTTTATTCCGAACAATTTACTAAATATAATTATTCTGTTTTTAATTTACGAAATTTTGTATGCAAAAACCCGCAGCTTATTTGTACTAATAATTTTTATGGTTTTGAGAAATATTATTTTTATCGGTTGGGATTTGTCATATACAATATTTTTTGGAGACAATCAAACAGGAAGCACTCTAGAAATATTTCGCTCTCAAGTACAGCTAGGTGTGTTGTTTTTTGCTTTGTCAGCCCCTTGGGTAATCGGTTTTATCTACAAAAACTGGTCGGTTCTCAAAGGGCCTTTACCTTACTTTGCGAATGCTGCGGAAGCTGAGAAGATTAAAGCTGATTCCGAGACTTAAGTTGCAGATATCTGGCAACCAATTGTTCGCTAATTTGATTGGCTGGTGCATCCAAAACCAAAACTCCTTTTTGTTTCAACTGTGCAAAAGCTACCTGACGCTGTGCTAGTAAATCTAAAGCTACAGCACGATTATAAGCAGGTGTAATTTCCACGGTGGAAGTGTGAGCGATTTTGTCAACGAGAGGGTCGCGCAAAGTTACGCAAAAAGGCAAATAACGAGGTGTTAAACGCGCTAATGCCGAAAGCATTTCTGTAGAAGCTGTGACATCTACTAAATCAGTAATTAGCACTACTAATGCACGGCGAGTTTGTTGACTTACTAATTTAGTTACAGCACCAACATAGTCTGGTTCTAACAAAACTGGCTGAATTGGCGCCAGGCGTTCAATTAATTTAGAGTGTTGATGTTGACCGCGTTCCGGCGGTATCCAAGTCGCGATCTCCCGATCGAACACACCGACTCCCACGCGATCGCCCCGATTTAGTCCAGCCAAGGCTAAAGACAGCGCTGCATTAACTCCCCAGTCAAAACGCTTCAAACCCTGCACTCGCGCGGTCATCAGCCGTCCCCTGTCGAGTAAAATAATCAAAGTTTGCTCTTTTTCTGGTTCTAAAACTCTGATTAAAGGGCGCGATCGCCTCGCAGTAGCTTTCCAATCAATCAAGCGAGGATCGTCACCAATACCATATTCCCGCAGTTCGGCAAATTCAGTTCCGATGCCGAGTTTTCGCAACCCACGCATTGTGCCGCTATTTTCTAATGTTAGCCGAATAGAGAGTTCTTTCAACATCACTAAATCGGGATAAACAGCCACTTTTTCACTAGCAGGTATTGTCCAGTCGTTCCATGCTAAACCCCAGTTTCCCAACTGCCGCACCTGAATATCTCCCCACTTATATTCTCCGCGATTTTGCGGGCGAATTGTATAAGTTAATTCCCGATCGCTGTTAGGATTGAGGTCTGCTTTCAGCATCTGTTGAGAGACATCAAACTCTAGCGGATATGAGTCGCGCAGGCGAATTTTAGCTGTTTGATTTGCCGTTAGCGCAGCCCTCGGAGAGGATCGCACTGACAGTAAAACCGGATTGTCTCGCCCAATCGAAAGTCTGTGCAGCGGATGGCGTGTCACTTGCACCCGATGAGATTTTACGCGCAGTGCGTCGGTAATGGCTAGACCTACAATTAAACAGTCAAATAGCAAAGTGCCGATAATACTTGTCTGCTGATTTACCAGCATAGCCAGCAAAAGGGCGATCGGAATGGCGATCGCTAACAGAAAATAAAGGCGAATAGCAGGAATCATTACAATTTCTGATTAAGATACTGGTGTACACAATTCAACGAGAGTTCCGTCTGGACATCTAACATAGGAAACAATCTGACCCCAAGGTTTTTTGAGAGGTGCTTTTAACTCTAATGCACCTGCTGCGATCGCTTGTTGATGTGCCATTTCTACTGAATCAGTGGTAAGTGCTATTTCAACACCCAAAGGTTTATCCGATGAATCAGCCGAAATATAACCATTTGGGAAATTTGACGCGCCTAGAGAATGTGTAGCAAAAGATAAAGTTGTTTCCCCAGTGTCAAGTTCACCATAATCTCCTGATTCATCAATGAACTTCTTTTTGCACCCAAAAGCCATTTCAAAAAAAGTCAATGAACTTAGTACGTCAGCAACGTAAATAATTGTATATCCGAATTTCATTTGCTTTCTTCCTTTAGATGATTTGCAAGTAGTTTGCGTCGTTCACCTGTATACCTCCACCAAGGCTTAGCTGGTTCGCCATTGAGGAATCTTTTGACAGAAATGAGAGCGTCAAGTACACATGGATCGTGGCGATGTCCCATGACATTAGCAAGTTCCTGAAAGACTTCTAATGGCGATCGCGTTTTAAGTTGATCTGGTTGCTCAATACCAATGCTTCGCAAATCCGCACTCATTGCTTTCCCAATGTTTGGCAGGTCTTCAAGCTTCTTGACTTCGTTTAGAGACTTCTTCATACTTCTGGTGTGGTATTTTTGAACTCAATTCCTACAATACTTGCGCAATAAAGATTTTTTGTCATGAATTCGATTCCTCCAAACGAAACGTAAACATAACACAATCGCTCGGTGTTTCTGGATTACCAACAGCCGAATACAGATTCATCGCTGCTGTATTTTCGCGATCGGTAAGCACCCAAGCTTCTGTACAACCCAACTCACGAGCGACCTCAAATACTGCATTCATCAAGCGCTTCCCCAAACCTTGCCGGCGATGAGTTTCTGCTACGCTAACCTCGTTAATCCACAGTTCGGGACGTGCCTTGTCGGGATGAACATAATGAACTGCTGAGACAAAGCCGACAACTCGATCGTCATCGATTGCAACAGCCAGATGGTGGCGCGAGTCTGTCAAAAATTCTTCAGTACGTGGGATATCGATCGAGTTGTCAAAGACATCTAGACCGACATTCTTGAGAATATCTGCATCATTACGATCCAGAATTTTGATTGCGATCGTCATAGTTATATTTCAGTTTACCTCGGTACAGCGACTTGTTTTAATACCGAAGCAATTACCGAATCAATTTGCAAACCATCTAGCAGCGATTCTGGTTTGAGAATCAGACGGTGACGCAAAAGCGGCAGTGCGATCGCCTTCACATCATCAGGAGTAGTATAATCCCTGCCGGCTAGCCAAGCGTGAGCTTTACTACTTTGCAACCAAGCTACTGCCGATCGCGGAGAAGCACCCAATGCCAAATCGGGATGTTTTCGCGTATTGTGTACCAAAGCTAGCACGTAATCGAGCACTTTTTCTTCTACTTTGACTGTTTGTACTGCTTGACGGGCGCTAATTATTTGCTCTACCGTTGCTAAAGATTTTATCCTAGCTAAATCGAGGCGTTTAGCGCGAAATCCTGCCTCTGCGTTCAGCAACATTTGCTTTTCGGCGGCTGCATCGGGATAGTCAACCACCAGTTTAAATAAAAATCGGTCTAACTGAGCTTCTGGTAGCGGATAAGTGCCTTCAAATTCTAGGGAATTTTGAGTGGCGATCGTCCAAAATAATTCTGGCAGTGCTAAAGTCTCACCGTCTAACGTTACCTGCTGTTCTTCCATTGCTTCTAGCAGTGCTGACTGGGTTTTCGGAGGCGTGCGATTAATTTCATCCGCCAGCAAAACTTCAGTAAACACTGGCCCTTTTTTCAGGGTAAAACTGTGGCTGTCAAAATCAAAAATATTCGTTCCCAAGATATCCGACGGCAAAATATCCGGCGTTAGTTGAATGCGGCGAAAATCTGCTTGTATCAATTGGGCGATCGCTTTTACAAGTAAAGTTTTCCCGGTTCCAGGGACTCCCTCAACAATCACGTGGCCGCCGCTCAAAAGTGCCACTAGCAAGTGCTGTACAGTGGAAGATTGACCCACAACTATTTTGTCGAGGGCTTGGCTGAGGCGTTTAAAAATCGAGTTTGTTTCGCTCATTTTAGATTTTTCCTGTCAGAGGGGAGATGTTGACGGATCTGCTGCCATTTACCCAACCACGCTAGCAAATCTGAATCGCTGATTCGGCGTTTATGAGATGGCGAGGGCAGAAGTTCTGACAATTCTGCCGCTTTTCGCCCTGTTTGCTCAACCCAAGCATTTGTTAGGGTTTCACTTTCCAGCGAGGTCTGTCCCAATAATAATGCTTTTTGCAGTTGTAACTGTTCTTCTTTCCCGATAATTTCTACCGCGAAATCAGTGCTGTTTGCTTTTTGCAAGACACCCGCTAATGCTTGAATGTAAGCTTCGCTGTTGTCAACCGGCGGCGCTGATATAGTTACAGGCTGTCCAAACCTGTTCCACCCGGCAAAAATAGCAACGAGTAAAATAACTGTACCCTGTATCAAAACGGGAAATAGAGGAGTTTTGGCTAAATAAGCGAATAAATTTCCCTCGTATTCGCGTTCAATAACTTCTCCATCTTTGTAGCCGTGAATGTATTCGTCTACCCAGACTTTATTGAGGATTTTACTCGTTCCCTGGCTTTGCGGGTTGCTCGAATTTTGGATTAATTTCACTGCTAGAGCCTGCTGTGCTCCCTCTATTTCTTGTTCTCCACCTTCTAATTGAGTAACCAGCCCTGCTAAAAATTCATAATTACCTGGAAAATCCTGATAAGCATTAGCAGCTAAATGGGAGGTGCTGGCAAAATAAACTGTACCCTTTCCCACTTGTTTTTTCCAAACAATTGCCCCAAATCGATCGTCTAAAACTTGTTTTTTGTCGCTGGGATATCTCCGCCCCGTGTCAATCTTGATTTCCCCGGCTGAAGCGGGGTGCAAGCTACTAAAAGGTGCTGGTGTCACTGGCGCGCGAACTCCCAAATTTACCAAAGTATTTCCCTGTTCTACCCACTCTTTCTCTGTCTCAGAAACAACTTCTGGTATCAATTTACTATAGATACGTAAAAGTGTAGTGGGCGGTTTTGCATCTTGGTTTTTAGCAAAGTCCTCAAAAGGTTTTTGCCAGCGCTGAACCTCGGTTCCCCGTTTTGACATAAAAGCATACCATGCTCCGTAGCCGTCCGGCGCTCTATTATAAGTAGAACCGCTGTTGACTTTGTTGTTAGCAGGAGCAAATAACAGGGTAACGATAATTATTGCAGTAATGGCGATCGCTCCCAACAACCACAACCTATGTTTTGATAAGTTCATCGCTCGTTAAGTAAGTAAGTACGTAAGTACGTAAGTACAAATAAATATAACATGATGGCTGGTTTTGAATGAATCAACTCACTTCTCATATAGAACCCATTTGACATCTTGAGGGCGATCGTCAATCACATTACGGATCGGCAATAAACTTGTTTTTTTACCGCATTTTTAATGGAATTAGATTTAACTTACGCCCGAACCTCAATTTTCAGGAATTCCCAACAGGGTTATGCTTAGACATATAAATTCCCGAGTATTGTTACTCATAATTGTCTCTGCTGATTGACTTGGGTCCGCTGAAGCAGTGAACGCTGCCTCTTGCGGGGCCCGGAATGTGGAATTTAAGCTCTCCTCTACAGATTTGGAAAACCCGCTTTTGATTGGGCTGAAAAAAAAATCGCAATTTTTCCGGATAAAAGTTATTATTGATGATGAAAGCTGACCATCTCTATTAAGTAGGTGTCCGTAGGTGTAACTAATTACACTCTACCGATCCGGGGCAAGAAAGCCTTCAGATGCTTATTGGGCAAGCATTTTTACTGGATTTAGCTGCACGTACTTAGGACGAAATGTTTATTGAAGTGACCGCGCGCTATAAAGAAAGCCCAACATCGGGTTTTCAGTCACTTCTACTCCTTAATTATTCACTATCAAAAGAGAAGCTATGGCTACTTCATTCAATGGTTCTTTGGGTCAAACCAATAATTACAGCAGCATCACTGAGCTAATTACACAATGGCCTACTGCCGCCCAGAATCAAGGCATCCAACTGTCTGGGATAGCTTTTGATGGCGTGGAAACGAACTACACTAACCCTACTGTCATCAGCAACCTCACGTTTGCAACGAACGAAAACCCTAAAAGCTGGTTGAGCTACGGCAGTAGCGCTGGTATTGGTGTCCCATCCTCTTATGATGGTTGGTACACTTACGTCAATAAAATTCGGGCGGAAATCAACCATGACCCCAACACCAATCAATCTCAGGTGCTGAAGGTGAAATGGGCAGATAACCAAGAAATTACTAGCGCCACGATCGGCATCAGTGCATTACTTCCCAAATCAAGTCTTGTAGTGGACGATCAAGGCAATGAAGCTGGTGTGCTGCAACTCTTTAAGGATGGGGCGCCGGTATCGGCCAGCAATTTTACGGTTACTCGCCTCAACGCTTCGAGCGCTCCACAGCCGATCGCTGTGTCTTCAAATGGAGTGACTTTCACTGCCGATCGCACCGATGGCAATTTCGACTTCTCGATAGTAGGAGACACTCTCACCGGCGCTAGTTTTGACGAACTGCGGTTCTCCGCCATAGCCTTCAATAGCCCCACCGCTGCCTACCTCGCCACTTCCTTCAAAGACGATAGTTCCGACTACCTAGTGCGGAAAATTGAATATCAAGGGATTACTGTGGTGCCGACGCTTCCAAGTCTCTTCGAGTTCGCCCAACCAAATTACACGGTGGCTGAAGGCAGCGCGGTTACGATTAACGTTACTCGCACCGGTGGCACGGCGGCTGCATCGATTAACTACCTGAGTGTTGACGGTTCGGCAAGTTCAGCAGGCACAGCAGGGGATTACACTCCCGCGGCGGGGGTGTTGAATTTTGATGCGGGGCAAACTACCGCTAGTTTCACTGTGACGGCTTTGAGCGACATGACACTGGAGGATCCGGAAACGGTGAATTTGGTGCTCTTCGGTGGCAATGTCGGCAGTAATCCGTCAATTGTGACGATTAATGATGTGCCGCCGCCGACTCCGACGCTTCCAAGTCTCTTCGAGTTCGACCAACAAAATTACACGGTGGCTGAAGGCAGCACGGTTACGATTAACGTTATTCGCACCGGTGGCACGGAGGCTGCATCGATTAACTACTCTACTGTTGACGGTTCGGCCACTTCTGGAGGCACAGCAGGGGATTACACTTCGGCGACGGGGGTGTTGAGTTTTGATGCGGGGCAAACAACCGCTAGTTTCACTGTGACGGCTTTGAGCGACATGACACTGGAGGATCCGGAAACGGTGAATTTGGTGCTCTTCGG
>NZ_JAUBTO010000056.1:19400-46144 GCF_036702495.1 Microcoleus sp. C2D2
TGGCGAGGTCGGCAGTAATCCGTCAATTTTGACGATTAATGATGTGCCGCCGCCGCTGGATACGACGTCTCCAAGTATCTTCCAGTTCGCCCAACCAACTTACACGGTGGCTGAAGGCGACGTGGCTACGATTAACGTTACTCGCACCGGTGGCCTGGCGGCTGCATCGATTAACTACCAGACTCTTAACGGTTCGGCAAATTCAGCAGGCACAGCAGCGGATTACACTCCCGCGGCGGGGGTGTTGAATTTTCTAGCGGGGCAAAGTACCGCTAGTTTCAGCGTGACGACTTCGATCGACACGAGGCCGGAATCGCCGGAAACGGTGGTTTTGGTGCTGGGCGGTGGCAATGTCGGTGGTCCTCCGTCATTTTTGACGATTAATGATGTGTCGTCAACTGGGACGCCGCCAACTCCGATGATCTCTCCACAGCTCTTCCAGTTCGCCCAAGCAAATTACATTGATCCTAGTTTTGCGGCTCCGACTTCCTTCTTTTACGGTTCGTCTCCCGATCCTATTATTGATGGTGGTTATGGAGTTGTTACGACTAATCGGACTGCCAATACTTCGGTTCCGCCTTCAGTGGACTATTTGATTGCTGCCCCTGGTGGTGGTCAACCTGTGAACAACGTAGACTCCACCATTGTCAGTTCATTTCCTGTGAGTCCTACTGGAGACACGGTTAACTTTAATCCCGGTCAAACTAGGGTTAGTCGGACGATTAACAATCCTCTTGGTTTGACTAGTGGGCCGGTGAATTTAGGCTTTGGCCCAGGTGCGAATGTCGGCAATCAGCCAAACACTCAAATTACTCTGATTTAAGGCTGTTAGTAGGGCGAGGAATCCTTGCTCTACTAATATGTCTCGCAAGTAGTTAAATGCTTTTTATCTGTCTGATTCCTCACTACAGCTTTTTTCAAGAAAGCGAGGTACGCGGGTAAAATCTTCCCTAGCTTAACAGCAGCGAGCATTGTCGCCCAATTACTGACTTTCGTTCGGGTAGTGCGCCAGACAGCAACAAAGTTTGCAATGTCAGGCAAGATGGGATTCGCTTGCAAGGTTGCCATATCTCGATCCCCCTAAATCCCCCTTAAGAAGGGGGACTTTGATCGGAATCTTGTCCCCCCCTTATTAAGGGGGGCTAGGGGGGATCGGATTCTACGGAACCTCATAAAAAATTGGTATTATATCGTTTCCAGTTGCATGGGCTCGATCGACTCAAGGTCAATAATTCCACATTCCCCGACTCCCAACGGACCACTCGCAACGGACCACCATTCCGGTGTTACCGGAATTGATATTATTGTTTTTTTGCGCTTACCTACTTAATCCTTAATTTGTTGATAAGCTTGCTGACACTGTTCAAAGGTTGAGGCGTCAGCTTCCGCATTCCCAAAATATAGTTGCTCGTGTATTCTTATCAAAGTTTCGTAAGGGACTGGCTGGGGTAATTGCTGGATTAATTGCAAATATTCGCCATCAGTGCGGCTGGGTTGGTCTACCGCGGTTCCCGCATCATTTAACCGCTGCAACATCCCCATGTAAAGACAGCGGCAAGCTTGGCGGTATTTGCCTTGTTGCTGCAATTTTTGCGATCGCAACAACCACTCTGCTACGGACAAATCTTTAATTGTTTTTTTCGCACTTCCATCAGTTGTTTGATTCTGCTTTTTGAAATTATGAATATAAAAACGTAACAGTTGCCAAATCTGCCAACTCGCCCAGACTGCCAGCAATGCTAAGATTAACCAAAAGGCGGCTTTAGCGATCGCCCACCAGATGGGGGAATCAAACCAAGATGGCAATTTGACATTCGGTATATTTTGGGCAGTTTTTAGTTCCCACCACTCCTCCACTCGCTGTTGCCACTGTCCTAATTGCCAACCCAAATTAGTTTTCTCAAAGGAACTTTCAGACATAGCTTTACTTCACTTAATCGATTTGGGCTTGTGGATTTGGGATTTTTTTATTCGATCATCTTACTGCACATTTTGTATAACTGTTAAGTTGCTATGCTGTCGCGCATTTAAATTATATATTCAGGGCGGGCGGGACGCCCACCCCACAAGACTTTGATTTTTTTTGACATACAATTTAAATGCAGAACAGCTTACTATAGCGGTTCTCAAACGTGGTGAGGTATGCCCTATGCCCTATGCCCTATGCCCTATGCCAATTGAGCACCTCATGTTACTGAGAAAGGCTATAACTAAGTGACTGCTGGATAGGAATTTCCATGCAAAACTCAGTACCTCGATCGCCCAACCGATCGAACTCGGTTGCCATAGCACACATATTTGCTTTTTGTCAAGAGATAGAGTTAACTTTTGGGATGCTTAACTGAGTGATAGGAAATTTGATAAAGATTTACAAAAGAAACGTGTCAGAATGGAAACAATAAGGTAATGGGTAACAGACAAGGAGGCACTGATGGTAGCGCTGACTGAACGAGTCCAACGCAGATTGACGGTGGAAAAAGTCGAAATTGCCTCTGATACAACGGCAATTCGATGCCTGGACTGGGATAGAGACCGCTTTGACATCGAATTCGGACTCAAAAACGGTACAACTTACAACTCATTCATCATTCGCGGTGAAAAAACAGCCCTCGTCGATACCTCGCACGAGAAGTTTCGCCAGCAATACATGGAAACTCTGACGGGGGAAATTGACCCCAAAGAGATTGACTATCTAATTATCAGCCACACCGAACCAGACCACAGCGGTTTAGTCAAAGACGTGCTGGCGCTGGCACCCCAAGCGATTGTCGTGGGGGCGAAAGTAGCAATTCAATTTTTAGAAAACCTTGTACACCAACCATTTGAGCGATTGGTAGTAAAAAACGGGGACAAACTAGATTTAGGAAACGGCCACATTATCGAATTCGTATCGGCGCCGAACTTGCACTGGCCCGATACTATTTTCAGCTACGACAGCAAAACTCAAGTGCTGTTCACCTGCGACGCTTTCGGGATGCACTACTGTACCGACAGCACCTTCGATGACGATTTAGCAGCAGTTGAGGAAGATTACCACTTTTATTATGAGTGCTTGATGGCTCCCAATGCTCGATCGGTACTCGCTGCGATGAAGCGGATGGCAGAGTTGGGAGAAATTGGTACAATTGCAACCGGTCACGGGCCGCTGCTGCGGCACAATGTGGTGGAACTTACCGGACGCTACAAAAAGTGGAGCCAAGCGCAAGCTAAGGCAGAAACCACTGTAGCGGTATTTTACACCTCCGACTACGGATGGAGCGATCGACTCAGCCAAGCGATCGCCCACGGTATCACCAAAACCGGTGTCGCCGTGGAAATGATGGATTTGAGAATCGCCGACTTGCAAGAAGTTGCGGAACTTGTCGGTACCGCCGCCGGTATCGTGATTTGTTCGCCGCCGAGTAGCGGTACTGCTGCTGCGAATGCCGAAGCTGTTATCAACACAATTTTAGTTGCGGCTAACAACAAACAATCTTTCGGTTTGTGCGAATCCGGCGGTGGCGATGACGTATCTATTTACCCGCTGCGAAACAAGTTCAAAGAGTTGGGTTTAAAAGAAGCATTTCCCAACATTTTGATTAAAGAAGCGCCGACAGAAGCGATTTATCAACTTTGCGACGAAGCCGGCACCGACTTGGGACAGTGGCTGACGCGGGACAAGGCTGTCAAACAGATGAAATCCCTCGACAGCGACCTCGATAAAGCTTTGGGACGGATCAGCGGCGGACTGTACATCATTACCGCTCAAAAAGGCGAGGTTAGCGGTGCGATGCTGGCTTCTTGGGTAACGCAAGCCAGCTTTAAACCGCTGGGTTTAACAATAGCAGTAGCGAAGGATCGGGCGATCGAATCGATGATGCACGCCGGAGATAAATTTGTTCTCAACGTGCTGGAAGAAGGCAATTATCAAACCTTGATGAGGCACTTTTTAAAGCGTTTTGCTCCAGGTGCCGATCGATTTGCCGGAGTTAAAACTCAACCTGCTACCAACGGTTCTCCGATTTTGACAGATGCTTTGGCGTACATGGAATGCGAAGTAGTCAGCCGGATGGAACTTTCGGATCATCATATCGTATATGCGATCGTCGATAACGGCCGCGTATCCAATCCCGATGCGCTGCCGGCAGTTCACCACCGCAAAGTGGGAAATCACTATTAGGAAGCAAGTTCGGCAACGCGCAGTGAATCTGGATGTAACGGATGTAACGGAGGTCGGAAAGTTCGGCAACACAGCAGGGTACAAGATTTAACGGATGTAACGGAGGTCAGGATTCGGGAAAAAAAGATTAAATTAGTTTGCTAATCATCTTCTGTTTTTCTTCCCCTATCTTTCTCGGGCCCACTCTCCCTGGGGAGAAACCTGATTTCTTTTACGCAAAAAGTCCAAACGTAGGGTGCGCCGCGCCGCGCACCTTACCCGGCCAACCGTTGTTATGCTCACTCCATTTTCACTCTGAGGAATTGCCAATGCCTGCCAATCTTTTAGAAGACCGAGATTACACAATTATTATTGCCAGAAGCGATGCCAGCAGAGACCCCCAGCATCCTTGGTACGAGGAGTGGATAGAAGCACAGGCATCTCTGATCGACCTCGCAAAAAAATGTCAGCAATTTGACAGCGACGGCATCACTCTTTACCGGAGAAATGGGTCTAAAGCCCCGTCCTTCTAGGACGGCTTTCTCTTTGTCTTAAGGCTTAGGATGAGTTCCCTTAAAACATCTGATTTGGATCTTCCAGTGGCTTCACAATAGGTTTCTAACTTCTCAAACTCTTCATCAGTCAGTCTAAAAAACACACTTTTTTTCATTGCAAAGTATATCTAGATGATATACAATAATCGCATGAAAACACTCAAGTTCAAGCTCTATCAAAGCAGTCGGAATAAACACCTTAAGCGGTCTATCCATGCTGCCGGGGTGATTTATAACCATTGCATTGCACTTCACAAACGGTACTACCGGATGTGGGGTAAGCACTTGAATTGCAGCAAACTTCAAAGTCATATCGCCAAACTCAGAAAGGGTAAAGCATTCTGGCAACAGGTTGGATCTCAGGCTGTACAGGATATCTGTCAACGCATTGAGAAAGCCTACCAACTGTTCTTTAAGCATCACAAGAAAGGAGCTAGGCCGCCCAACTTCAAAAAGGTTAGACGATACAAATCGTTCACCCTGAAACAAGCTGGCTACAAGTTCTTGACGGGCAATCGGATCAAGATTGGGAATCGCGTTTATCAGTATTGGAACTCCAGAGAAATAGAGGGAACAGTCAAGACGCTAACCATTAAGCGCACGATTTTAGGAGAGTTGTTTATGGTTGTCGTTGTTGACAGTGTTGATGAGTCAGAAACCAAATTCGAGACAGGTAAAATTGCTGGGTTTGATTTTGGCTTGAAAACATTTCTCACTTGCTCTGATGGTTCCAAGATTGAATCACCGCAATTCCTCAAACAATCCCTGAATGCCATCAAGAAAGCGAGTCGTCAGCACTCCAAGAAACGAAAAGGTTCAGCCAATCGAGAACGAGCCAGATTGAATCTAGTTCGCAAGCATGAAGACGTGACCAATCGCCGCTCTGATTGGTTCTGGAAGTTGGCGCATGAGTTAACGAATCGGTTTGATGTTTTGTGCTTTGAAACGCTTAACTTGAAAGGGATGCAGCGTTTATGGGGACGCAATATCTCAGATTTAGCATTCGGGGAATTCCTGAAAATCCTCGAATGGGTGGCAACTAAGAAAGGGAAGCAAGTCGTCTTTATCGACAGATGGTATCCGAGTTCTAAGACTTGCTCGAATTGTGGGCACGTTCTGAAAGAATTGACCCTAGAGGTGCGTGAATGGCGTTGTCCGTCCTGTCAGTCTGTTAATGGCAGAGACGAAAACGCCGCGATAAATATTTGTGCGGTTGGGGCATCAACCGCGCGCGTTAGGTGATGTTAGACAGGCTACGCCTGCAATTGCTGTCTGAGCTTAGAATCCCCTCGCCTGAAGGCCCGGGAGTATGTCAAGAAGCTTCTACTCCTATGTGGAAGTATAAAAATTCCAATGTTGCCCGGTTAGCTGAAATTTTGCAACGACAAAATACGGAACCGGATTCAGCAAAACCCACTGACATTAATTTGGAAGAAGCTCTGAAAGCAACTTTTAGCGATTATTTCGCAAGCAAACCAAATCCCAAAGGGAAGAAAGGAGCAATAATTGTTGCAGTCCTCGATCAAAAACCCGCAAACGCCACTGCTATCGCCGAAATAATTGTAAGTGCGGCAAATAAAATAGATAAAGATGAAGAAATTGGGGTGAGCTTTATCCAGATTGGGGACGATTTGACAACCAGGGAATTTCTGATTGACCTGGATACCAATTTACAGGATCGAGGGGCAAGGTTTGACATTGTAGATACCAAGTTTTGGCACGAAATCAAAAGAAGTTCTGTAGTTCAGTTTCTCATAGGTGCAATTAATGACTAACACTTTGACTCCTAGACTCGCATCACAGGCAAAACCCCGCGACGTGCAGTTTATCCCGATCGCACCCGATACTTTTATTGTGCGATCGCGCACTTGGGACAGACTCAAATTTGAAGTCGAGTATTCGCTGCAAAAGGGGACGACAGCAAATAGCTATATTATTCAAGCTGACAAAACTGCTTTGTTCGACCCGCCGGGGGAATCTTTTACTCAAAATTATCTGGAATGTTTGCAGCAGCGGGTAGACTTGACAAAGCTGGATTACATAATTTTGGGTCATTTCAATGCTAACAGGTCAGTAACAATTAAAGCTCTGTTAGAATTAGCTCCTCAAGTAGCTTTGGTTTGTACGAATCCCGCCGCAATTGGTTTGCGAGCCGCTTTTCCCGACCAAGAATTAAACATTATGATTGTTCGGGGAGAAGAAACTCTCAACTTAGGAAAAGGCCACGCCTTAAAATTCATCGCGACTCCGACTCCTCGCTGGCCTGATGAACTTTGCACCTACGATCCGCAAACTCGAATCGTGTTTACTGACAAACTATTTGGATCTCACGTTTGCGGGGATCAAGTATTTGATGAAGGGTGGAGCGTTTACAGCGAAGATCGGCGGTATTATTACGATTCCCTGCACGCATCTCAGGCAAAACAAGTGCTGGCCGCAATGGATAAATTAGCCGATTTACCAACAGCATTTTATGCTCCCGGTCACGGCCCGATCGTCCGTTACGGCCTTAATGAACTGAGCAATTTGTATCGGGAATGGAGCCAGCAACAAAATTCAAAAGACTTGACAGTTGCTTTGATTTATGCTTCTGCTTACGGAAATACCGCTACTTTAGCGCAGGCGATCGCCAAAGGAATTACTAAAGCCGGCGTTGCGGTGGAAAGTATCAACTGCGAATTTGCCGAACCGGGAGAAATTAAAGAGGCGATCGAAAAATGCGCGGGATTTATCATCGGAACTCCCACGCTAGCAGGACACGCTCCGACGCAGATTCAAACTGCTTTGGGAATAGTTTTATCTACAGCAACTAAGAGCAAATTAGCGGGGGTTTTCGGTTCTTTTGGCTGGAGTGGAGAGGCGATCGACTTAGTGGAAAACAAGCTGAAAGATGCTGGCTATCGAATTGGATTTGAGCCGATACGAGCCAAATTTAAGCCGACGGCGGCGACGATTCACGAGTGCAAAGAAGCGGGAACGGATTTTGCTCAAGCTTTGATTCGAGCGCAAAAATTGCGGGCACCGAAACCGCAGTTAGCAGCGGGGAGCGATCGCACTGAACAAGCAGTAGGGAGATTGGTTGGTTCGCTGTGTGTAGTCTCGGCGAAGCGCGGGGAGATCGCCAGTGCGATGCTGGCTTCGTGGGTATCGCAAGCAACGTTTAATCCGCCCGGTGTGACGATTGCGGTTGCCAAGGATCGATCGATCGAAGCTTTGATGTACGCCGGAGATAAATTTGTGCTCAATATCTTAGCAGAAGGGCGACAGTTGCGGAAGTATTTCATGAAAAACTTTGCTCCGGGAGAAGACAGATTTGCCGGAGTCGAAACAATGGAAGCTAGCAACGGCTGTCCGGTTTTGACTGAGGCTCTGGCTTATCTGGAATGCGAAGTGATAAGTCGGATGGAATGCGGCGATCACTGGGTAGTTTATGCGGCGGTTGAAAACGGTCATTTGCTGAAAAATGACGGAGTGACAGCGGTGCATTACCGGAAATCAGGCAGTCATTATTAAGGAATTGGTCATTCGTCAGAATTTTTGATTCGGGCTTCTGATTTCTGACGAATGACTTTCGATCGCCAACTCAGAAATATGTCATCATAAAATAACTGATAACTTGGACAGAGCGTGAGTCAACCAGACAAACTGCTAGCTAAAATCTTACTTGGTAATTCCGACGCCAATATACCCTTTGCTCAACTTTGCCAACTTTTACGCAGACTCGGCTTTGAGGAACGGATTCGTGGCAGTCACCACATATTTGCTAAAGATGGTGTTGAAGAAATACTAAATCTTCAACCCAAAGGCTCGCAAGCCAAAGCCTATCAAGTCAGGCAAATTCGTGAGGTAATTCTCAAACACCAACTAGGAGGTGAAAACGATGCTTCGCTATGAAATTATCCTCTACTGGAGTCAAGAAGACCAAGCATTTATTGCCGAAGTGCCGGAATTACCCGGATGCGCTGCGGATGGCGAAACTTATCAAGAAGCACTACAAAATATCGAGATTATTATGCAGGAGTGGATTGAGACGGCTCAGGAATTGGGGCGTTATATTCCTCAACCGAAAGCTCGCTTAATTTCGGCTTAGTTTAAGGGGAGTTTTAGGCGATTGTCCTGGTGTTTACTAAAGTTCGATCGCCTCTCTTTTCTCCACATAGAAATGCAAACTTGCATTTAAACAATTAACTTTCTCCCCTTTATATCGCTTTCGCTTGCATCGGTATTGTTCAAATAGTCAACAGTCAACAGTCAACAATTCCGGTATGAGTGCAACCGGAATTGATATTACTTGTCCTCAGCAGTCTTTTCCGGCCACAGATAAATAGCGCCAGAAATCAAAGTTAAAGCCACAGAAACCCAAAAAGCAATTAATGTGGGAAAATTCCACGCTTCAGACAGAGGAGCAATTAAAAGTGCGATCGCCACAATCTGACTCACCGTCTTCAATTTCCCCCAAATATTAGCTCCAGAAATCGTAGTTTTATTAACACGCCACCCCGCAATTGTCAACTCCCGCCCCAAAATCAAAAACACTGCCCAAGCAGGTACTTTCCCCAACTCAATCAACACTAAAAGCGGCGCGATTACCAACAATTTATCCACCAAAGGGTCGAGAAACTTTCCCAAATCGGTAATTTGATTCAGCTTCCTAGCCAAATAGCCGTCCAGCCAATCAGTAGCCGCAGCTACCACAAAAATCGCGGTGCAAATCCAGCGGCTTTGCGCGCTTGGGTCGTACAAACCGTAGAGCAGAAAAGGCACTCCCAGTAAGCGAGAAAAAGTAATCAAATTAGGCAAATTCATAATAGAAAGAAGTTCGGCAGCGCGCAGTGTACGGGATTTAACGGATGTAACAGATATCAGGAAGAAGTCAATCGATTTTAGATTTTAGATTTTAGATTTTAGATTGAAGCCTTGACCGCACGGATAAATTCGGAGGCTTGTTTATCGGATAGAGGTTTTTTATTTCTCCACGGATGAATCGGGGGGCTTGTATCCTGGATGCTTTCGGTCAGAAGTGGCTCCTGCAATTCATTAACTGTCGATCCAGTTCTATGATATAATCTCGACCGTAAGATTGATTTTCTAATCCTTGTACCAGATTTTCTGGCAAGTCTTGGGCAATTTCACTGCTACAGGAACCAGCAGCTAAAGCAATAGTTGCTACTGTATCGACATCTCCGGAAAAGGCAATGCAAGCTTGGAGCAGTTTGCTCATACTATCATGGAGCATGACCGCAGTAATAGCTGCTCTAACACAGACCAAACCTTTAGTGCTGACTTCTCCTTGCCAAGGTATCGACCACTCACCAGGGACGTGCTTTTCTAAAAAATTTCCCAAATTCTTCTTTAAACCTAGCTGATAAATAAAGTAATGGGACATCAAAGCGGCCGCTATAGCTGCTTTAATGCCATCAGGAGTGTTGTGAGTAATTGCAGCTTGAATGGTAGCATTTTCGATAACTTTTTCAATAGTAGGAAAAATCCCAATGGGGCCTGCTCGCATCGCAGATCCGCTTTTATCGCTAGCGGAGTGTATTTTTTCTAAGAACTCTTTTGAGTCTTGAACTTGTAGCAAAAAATCGTAAAATTTGCCAGCATAACCAAATCGGCGATCGCGGTGAAAAGCTGCAACAAATTTGGTGGCTAAAAGTTCCGGCGTCCAAGGTTCTCGGCTGACGATAGCTTCTGCGACGGCTAAACTCATCTGCGTATCGTCTGTGTAACATCCAGGCCCGATGTCGTGATGGGGATGCTTGATGTAGCCGTTGAGATTGTTGTACAATTCGATCGTCTGCTGCTCAACAAATTCAAAACCCGCACCGTAAGCGTCACCAATCGCTAATTCTATTAACATATATTTAATCGCGTTTCCAAATATTTTCTCCCCTGTTTTCTCCTAAACTAAAATTTAAAATAAAAAACCAACCCTAAACAGCCTACCTATCTAACACGCACCGTTTTTACTCAAGACAACCCCAATTGTTTTGCAAATCAGAGTGATGTCGTAGACAACAGACCACTTGCCCTGATAGTCGAGATCCATCTGCACAATATCGTCAAAGTCTTTAACTCCAGACCGTCCGTGGACTTGCCACTCCCCAGTCAGCCCGGGTTTGACATCTAAACGCTGCCAGTGCTTGTCCCCATAGGCAGCAACTTCATCGGGAGTTGGCGGTCGAGTTCCCACCAAACTCATGTCGCCGACTAACACATTCCAGAATTGAGGCAACTCGTCCAAACTCGTGCTCCGCAAGAAGCGGCCGACGCGGGTAATTCGCGGGTCATTTTCATTCTTAAAAATGTGACCCTTGGCTTGGTTGCTAACTAAATGTTTGAGCTTTTCTGCATCGACAACCATCGATCGAAATTTCCAAATTCTGAAATGTCGCCCTTTCAAGCTGCAGCGGACTTGACTGTACAGCAGCGGGCCCCGATCGTCCAACAGCATCGCCACGGCCACCGGCACCGCCACCACTGCTGCAATTGCCAGTCCCAGCAGCGCGCCCAAAATATCGATCGACCGTTTGACCTTGCACGTTACGGAGGGGTGAACCTGCTCTTTTGATACACACTCTTTGTAAGTAGATTCTTGAAAAAATAAGGACGGCATTTCTGATAATACTAATGATTTACAGGCACCCATCGGAACTTTCATGTGATTTGTGTCAACTTTAACGATATCTCACGTTCATCTTATTGCTCTGGCTAAATAGGCAGAACCTGAAATGCTGAGCTTTGCACAATCTTTAAAAAGCAACAACACTTTTATAAAGTTTCTGTATATTTATTCTGAAAATAAATATTTTTATGTAACCTTAAGTACATTTACATAAAAAAGTTAGCCTTGCCCGCAAAAAATCCGGTTTCTAGAAGGAATATTCCGGAAGATAGAGAGGATTCCACTGAGAAACCAGGTTTTTTGCCGTTTAGCGATAAATATCGGTGCGAACATCCCAAGCAATTGTTAGCGGCTCTAACAATTTTTGCTGGCTGCTATTGGCGAGTTTGCCTAAATATTCGCGAACAACAGAGGCGTGTTCGACATTCAAGCGATAACCCCGCGAGACATCTTCAAAGAAAAGCGGCTCGGCCAAAATTGCTTCCCAATCAGGATTTTGCCTCGACTCCTCGCCCAGCAGCATGAAATCTTCCTCCGCAGGAACAACTCCCCCCGGCAATTTTCCTTCCAAAATCCGCAGAATCCGGGGTTCGCAGGTGCGGGTATTCACGCCAATGCCCTCCAACAACTGCAAAATTTCCTGAAAGCTCAGAGTTTGGACACCCAAAACCTGCATTAATTCCCACAGCAGAAAAAAGTCGCTGTACTGATGCTGCGACACATCCAAAATTTGAGGATAGAGGGGCAAACTCGCCAACCCGCAGGCAACTAAACCAATTTTTCCTGAAAAATTTGTACTTTGAGATAGAGAATTTAATGCAGAATTGTGAAGGTCAAAAATATCTCGATCGACCTCCAATTCCTGGTCTTGAACCACGATCGCATTCGGCAGCTTCTGCCGCAACCAGCGGGCGATCTCCGGCCAAGCACCCATACCCCCTGCACAAATCGCCTGATTAATCCCCGCCGGCGACATTCCCGCGCGGCTGAGCAAAGCATTCAATTCGCGGTTCAACTGCTGCACAAAAGGCACTAAAACCCGACTTTCCAAATCTTTGCGCTTCACATCCCAATGCTGCTGCCCAATATCCAAAGCAAAACTTTTGTGATGTTGCAAAATAACTTTTATGTGCCTTGCCGCCTCCAACAATTGCAGCCCAAAAGCAGAACCTTGTAACCGCTGCTGCAATTGATAGCGGCTCGGCAAATCAGGATGCCCCGGACGTGGCAAATCGATCGACATTCCCCAAGTTTCATTTTTAGCCAACAACTGACAGATAATATCCTGATCGAAAGCATCGCCACCAAAAGCAAAACTGTGGCAAGTAAAATCAGCACGAGTTAAATCTTCAAGATTGGACGGCAACTCAACTAAAGCTAATTCCACCGTCGCCGCCCCCGCATTCAAAATCAAAGTTCCCCCGCTAAAAGACGAAGCATTCACAGTCAGCGGGGCAGGTTCTTGAGGACCATTAGCAGAATCCACGGCCCACGGCTGCACTTTTGTGGCATTTTTCACAGCAGTTACAGCAGCCATCAAAGTGGCGATCGCATCTTCCACCACAAAAATTTGCGAAGCCGAAGCCACCAGAGACGCGCCCAAAACAGCCTCCCGCAGGTTAAACCTATAAGCATCCGACCAGCCTGCCGGAGTCCCCAAAATTACACCCTGCAAGTCTAAAAGCGCCGCATCGAGAGTTTGGGCCGTCAGTCCCGAAGCCCTACAAATTAAATTGGAAACTGGCAATCCTGCAAAAATCGCCCTCGGTGCAGAATCCAAAACTTCCCCAAGGCCGCCAAATTTTTGCCCCTGCTTCCTCGGATTCAAAGTAGCCAGCAGTGCCCGCACACCTTGCAGCGGCAAGGCGATCGAAAAAGCCTGCAACGGATCCCACTGCAACAGCGGTTCGTACATCCCAGCAGCCTCCCGCTGATAAGGAATGCCCACCTTTAAAGGCAATTTAAAATTTTGCAGTACAAATTCTCCCGCAGGCAAAGCCAACTGCCCCAATCCCACCGACTTGACTGTCACCGGAGACCCTGGGATCCCTGGGGCTGTTTCCGCAAGCACCGCAGCCTGCGTAATCCGAAAGCTGGCGCCTTTCTCGGAACCCTCAGCCTGCGATGCTTCCCAGTAAATCGGGTACAGATGACGGCTGGCGCGATCGAGCAAAGTCGCCGACAGCCCGCTGGAGGCGAAATCAATACCCAAATACCAGCGAGAATTCGGGCGTTCCCGGGATTGAGTGTCCGAGTCAGGGTAGGTCGGGGCGATCGCACCTGCAACAGAATACGGCGCCGAATCTTGCTGCTGCGCGGTCTCGCTAAGCTCGGTTTCCCTCTCAACAACTCCTGCTTTACTCTCTGTCGAAATTAGGTTTTTTTTTTATTTTCTGGAGGACTCGATCGCAGTTCGTTAGTTTCGGCAGTTTCTGGAGGGGGAGAATCAGTCAAAGGTCGATCGCTCTCGGTGAAACTAGCCAAAATCTCGTCTAGCGTCAAGTTCGATTCGTCTTCCTCAGCAAACAAATCATCATCAAGTTCGTCTTCCAAAACAAAGGGTTCATCCTCCAATGAGAGTTCCAACACATCGGAGAACAAATCCTCCAGCGTGCCGAGTTCTTCCTCTGCAGCAAGAGCAAAGGGATTTTTTACAGCGCCGGAGGGGGAACTCGCCGATAAATCCAAGCTGTTGGCGGCTTCAGAAATCGATCGCCTGGAGCTAGTATTTTCCAATCCCTCCAGATTGTAGAGGTCTGCCTCCAACTGTTCCAGAGTATTGTTATCCAAATTTAGAGCTTGATCGAGGTCATCTTCTAATGCCTCGAGCGGCAGCAAATCCTCCTCCGGCGAAGCTTGGATGTAGGCATCATCGAGCCGCTGCCAGGAGGCGTCGAACTCGCCACTGTGAACATCACCAGAACTCGCCACAGGGGGTCTGGCAGTGGGGAGGTTCCGGCTAATTTCAGCAGGGGTTTTCAACGGCAAAGAGGCTGATTGAGGCACAGCAGCATCTTTCGGCTCGCCTCGGTTTTGAGCCGTTTCTAGATTTTCTCGATCGTCCGGGTCAATTTGCCGCGAGGCGGTTGAGGCTGGCGGTTCTGAAACCTGAGATACCGTTGCAACTTGCGGTTCAAATAAATTGGCAGTATCTAAAGTTAGATCGTTTACAGAATTACCGATTACGAATTCTGAATCTTCACCTACTAAAATATTTTCCAGCGATTCGCCTTCATCCAGCAGATTTACAAACAAATCTTCGGTCATCTTTTGGGATTCGGTCGTTTCATGAGGCGCGGCAGCTTGATATTCTACAGCTTCACTTTTTACCTCAATTCCTGTATTTTCACTCGGGAAAGTTTCGACTTCTAATTCTACTTCAGCGACGGCTTCTCCCGCGAACAAACTTGCATACAAATCCTCAACATCTTCGCCTGTTTCTGCTAACATATTTTCCGAGTCAGCGCCGGAAAACGGAGTTTGCGGTTGAGGTCTTGCGGGTGCCGAACTGAACAAATTATCGGCCAACTCCGGGAGCGAAATAGGGGATTGAAGGCGGTCGCCGTCGCCCCTCAACTGTCCCAATTGCGGAGAAATTTCTGTATCGGCGTAGGGCAATCTGTCTTGTTCTCCGAATTCGCCGGTGCGATTGGACTGCACCAACTCTCCAGTCTGAATCTCGGCGGCTGAGTGCTCGAGCTCGGTATTTGAGACGGCGCCAGAGGCATCAGACCCATCGGCTCCGGGTGGGATGACGGTTTCGAGATTTGCTAAATCGTGAGGCTGCTGCACGTAGGAAGACACTTCTCGCCCCAACTGTACAGCCAAGTGGTTGACCAAAGCCACGAACATCGCCTCGCTCTGCTGGCTCAAACCATGCATATTTTCGAGTCCTTGTCCCAAGGAAGCTTGATAGCTTTCCAGATTTGCTTGCAAAGACTCGAACACGCTACCCATCCTAGAATCGAGACTCATCAGCAGACTGTCTACACGAGATTGGAACAGTTGCATTTGCTCCAACCTTTGAGCCGCCGTCATCCGCGGGTGTTCTCCTGAGGTTTGTGGGTTAAGTGTGACATCAAGAGCAGGTTGTTCTGATTGTCCACTGCCCAAAGAGTAAGGTGCTGCGCTGCGAAGCAATAACTGATTTTCTAGGGAACTTAGAATTTGGGAGAAATTGCTAGTCAAGGTTTCTTCCAAGCGCGCAGTCAGTACCTGCAAGAATTCAGAAATGATTTGCTGTTGGTTTGCTTGTTGCTGAGCTAGCGATTGTTGCTGCTGCCGTTGTGCTTCTAGCTGTTTGATTTCTTGAATTAGAGCTTGCTGCTCCATCCGCAGAGCTTCTATGTCTTCTTGGAGCGGCTCCGTCAGGCTTGAACGCAGGTGGCTGATTTCTCCGGTTACGGCAAGCATGATTTGCTCTGCTGCTGAGGGGCGAGGGGCCGCTTGCGGCACTTTGGGCACTGGAACTGGTTGCGGGCGGACATTTGGGCTGGCGGGCCCCGAGCCTGCGGTTAGGTTGGAGTCTGAGGAAACCAGATAAGCGCGAACTCGCTCTAACAGTTGGCGCTGGTGGACAGTATCCATCGAACCCGTCCAAGGCAAGCGGGGTGCGGGCTTGCTGAGTACCTCGTCAATCTCAGCAATCAATGCTTGAATTTTGTACTTCTGAGAATTCAAGGGCGGAACCTCTGGGAATGCGGCTTGGGAAAAACTTTATCAAAAAAAGACTGAAGTCAGGCGGCAGCGATGCCAATAGATAGAATAATCTGAATGCGAGTCCGTCAATAATTCACTAATTCACTAAAAAACGAGCGAGAAGCCCCTGACTTTAGGCATGGGGGGGAAAGCGGCAGCGACTTCAGTCGCCTAGAATTAAAATCCATAGGAATAACCATCTTTCTTATGAATTGGACGGCAATATTTGTGACTAATTCCTGCGACTCTTCCCGTCGTTGTGACAATATCAAACGAGCCAGATGCGCGACAAAGAACTCGTCCCGTGTAAGAGCCAATTTTCTTTCCTGCGGTGACTGTCGCGCTGACGATATCCCCAGTTTGAAAGCAGAAATGAATTTGCTTTCTTGATTTATGACGAATTGGGAAGCCGAATTTATTTGTACCACATATTTGTCGTGTTCCGTGTCCCGCTGTTTTGATTAGCAGCGGTTGAGCGGTCAGTACCTTCAATTCTTCGACCTTGCCTACACGCGCCGCATCCAGCCAGTGAGATTTAAGTAGTTGTAAGCGAGTCCGATTGAACTTGGTTTGACCGCCCGACCCCGTAGTCACGGGGAGTCCCGTTTCTTTTAGTCGATTCAGCAATGCCCAACGGGTCGAATTGACCGCCGTTGCATCCTTGAGAGGGCGTTTTCTTTGTGCTTGGATACGTTTGAGAATATCAGGCTTTTTGGCTAAGAATTGCTTGATATCCTGAGTACCTTTCTTTTTGTTACAAGTGTCGCAAGCAAGACACAGATTAGAAATTCGGTTGCTACCACCTTTTGCCTTGGAGTGAATATGTTCTATCTGTAATGGAACATTTTCGATACTACAATAAGCGCATTTCCTCTCCCAAACCTCAAGAAGGTATTCGCGGACTTCATATCCTAAAAGTGTTCCTTGCTGGTATTCAATTCCCGATATTTCAGGATTCTCAAGTTGTTTTAAATCGAACCGTACCAACTCTTGAGCAATTGAGTTTATCGGCGCAAGCTTAATGAGTTTATTGACCCAGGTAAGAGTCGTTTTGACCCGATGCTGAAGACTGGGTGCTAACCAACCCTTCGGCCGAGTGCGATTGAGAAATCGAGCTTGACGATAGCGGGTATGGCGTGAACGCCGCCCACGTCGCAGAACACGGCGTGATTCCAAACTCGCTTTGATGGTTTGACCTCGGTGAGTGAGTTCAGCCCCAAATAAAACTACCGTGCCTTGAACTAATGCGATGCCAGTTGTCTTAGAGCCGGGATCTAATTTAAGCGTGATGGCTTCTGGCGTGGCGTTGACCTCCTTTTTAAGAATGATGGTGAACGGGTATTGACGGAACACCGCTGCTTTTCCAGCTTTAAGCAAAGACCTTGCAATCCCCGGAGTACAGGGAGTGAGCGGTCTGCGGTTGATATCTAGAACAAAAATTTGGTTAGACATGGTTGCGTCTCTTCTGATTGCTCGTAATGTTCGCTTCGCCAATGTTTTAAGAGCTTTTTAAGCTAGTCGCACGTCCTTAACCTTTGTAGGGATGTTTAACGACTAGCGATAGAGCGAGGAACTAGCGTCGCATTCCCCGGTATCATGACTCTTGAAACGTAGACCTCGAAAGTATACGGCTGGTAAGGTAGGCCCTCGATTCAATCCCGCTCAAAGAGCCGGACAGTCTTGAAAGCCTCCGCCTTTAGGCGTGGGGTTCCTTACTAATATTTTCTGACAACTGTTAATTAACCTTTTGTCTTCCGATAACTTCTATTGCCTATGATAGGTTAGCCGGTACTTCTGCACCAAATGCCGGCTTCTATCAACTGCAAGTGCTGTCAAATTCTGCGGCTGCTTTCGAGTTTCAAGCGGGCCCGGAGAACCGCTGAGTGCTCGGGATAAGCTGTTGTGCATTTAAATTGTATATTTCGAGTCCCGATCAAAAATCGTCAAATCCTCTCCCCCTCTCCCCTTCACCCCCTCTCCCTCTCTAATACCATAGGCAATCTAGATGCAACACAGCTTAGCTGGGATCTCACGAAATGAATGCCCCCACCCGCAACAACGGCGGGCCCCACACCCGTCACCCCGAGTTTTGGCAGCGTCGCGGCGCGCCACTGTCTCTTCATCTTTCACCGACTTGGAAAAACCTCAAACAATTTGCGATTTGGGATGCCGGGATTCGGGATTGTCTCCGTACAGTCGGTTTGAGTAACCTTTTATAATAGCCTTTTATGTGTATTCATGACTAGATACTAATGATACAATAATCTCGGGGGGGCAGAAAAGTTTGCTGCCAACTGCGTCGGTCTGGCTCGCCAAGAGCGCCAGCCTAAAGGCTCGCAATAGCTGTGGATTTTGCCGATCGTGCTGACATTTGACTTGTTCGGGGCAGTTGCAGTCGGATTTGGGATCTGTCTGCCGTGCTTGGAGGCTTGTGTTCTCCTGATTCTGGCGATCGAGTGCTGGGCCCGCTGACAACAAATCTCTCAGCAGTGTTAAGCTTTCTAAGCGAAGTGCTTTCAAAGGTAATTCGATCGGCTCAGTCCCTTACCACGCGGCTAAAATTTTGTGAATAAAATTTGCTCAGTGGTATGTATCTAAAAAATTATGGTATATTCTTTAGTTTCTAGCTCGCAATCAGAGCTTAAGGCTATTAATTTCCATATTCGACCTTTGACCGCAAAACTTTAGAGGTAAAATTGCAGATTTTAGATACTTGTTTTTCAAATCTTGAATCTCAAATCGAATGACTCGGCTGCAAGCTATTTCTAACTGCCCAGCGCAGATCAAGCGCATAAATTAAAATGATGGCCTCATGGAAGACCGCTTTAACACCCGAGATCCGCAGTCCAATATAAATCAATTGATAGTTTCTACTCCTTTTTTTGCAGGCTTGCCCCAACCTGTAATCGAGAGAGCAACTCTCCACATTGTTACCCGCAGTCATCCGTCAAATCAAGTGATTTTACTCGAAAATGACTGGGGAACATCAGTGTATTTTATATTGGATGGTTGGGTGAAAATTCGCACCTACAACCTAGACGGAAAAGAAGTAACACTGAATATTTTAGGAAAAGGAGAACTGTTCGGGGAAATGGCCGCGATCGAAGAAGCACCGCGATCGACAGATGTCATCACCCTAGCGCCGACACTGATCGGCAATATGCCATCTCAAGATTTTGTGCAGCTCATTCATACCGAGCCGCTCGCAGGCATTCGCCTAGCTCAACTAATGGCCCGTCGCCTGCGACAAGTCAACCGCCGCCTGCGTTTGCGAGAGTCGGACAGTACCTCGCGAGTAGCAGATATTCTATTATTTTTGGCAGAGGGGCAAGGGAAAATCATGTCAACAGGAGGTACAGAAATTCCCAACCTGCCACACAGAGAATTGAGCAGCCTCAGCGGGCTGGCTCGCGAAACAGTAACGCGAGTGCTCAGCAAGCTGGAAAAAAAAGGAACTATTCAGCGCGAACGTGACGTTTTGTGCATTCCCGACCTGCACGCCTTGGAGCGTCTGTTAGTCTAGAAGCATCAGAGTTGGCTTTCATTGAATCTAATTCACGAGCTCTCTCTGTTAAGTAACTGATATTGTTGACACTCTCCGTCCTGGAAGGACGAAGATTCTTTAGAAGAAGAAAAGACTCCGCAGTCAATTCTTGAACCATACTCACTCAATAAAGTTTTCACCATTTAAATGGTCAAGTATTTATGCGATACAATGTCACCAGTTCAATAGCTAGACGAGAGTTTTCTGCATCACGGCGGTGTCAATTGCCTCGCTTACTCTCCGGATTGCTCCATTGAGCTTACCTACATTCACGCTCACCCTAGAAGTTTCACCCAGTCTAGGATTCAAGACTGGAACCTCATACTTCTATTTCGTTGTATCGGTTCAGTAGCTAACTTTTTTGTTTTTTTGATTCGCTCCCCAAACTTTCGCGGTCTGCTTGAACCTCTATTCGTGCAATGCACGAATCATGGGCTTCCCGATTTTCACGGTCAGGCTTGGCTCTTTGCGTCTTGTTAACTATAAGAATTGTACCATTTGTAGGTACGAAAATAAAGCCGTCCTAGAAGGACGGGGTTTCTACCCAATTTTCTGATGATTTCCCCCCGGAGGTAAGGCTATGAGTTTTAAGAAAATTTTTGTTCCCTTAGATGATTCTGAACTGAGCCACCGCGTCTTCAGTCAAGCTTTAGAATTAGCTCTGATCGATCGCGCCCAGGTGATGCTATTTAACTGCGTTACTATCAACTCGCTGGGCGATACAGCAGTGCCAATTCCGGTAGATTTGGGCATGAATGCCGAGTTAATGAATCAAGCTTATCAAGCTCAACGTTTGCGGCTGGAAAGCGAGGAAAAACAGGCTTCGGGTTTGCTGCAAAATTACTGCGACGCCGCAGCCAAACAAGGATTGCAGGTGGAATTTGACTGCAAAATGGACGGCGATCCGGGGCATTCTATCTGTGAATCCGCCAAAAATTGGGGCGCAGATTTAATAGTATTGGGGAGGCGCGGCCGCACGGGGTTCGCAGAAGCTTTCCTCGGCAGCGTCAGCAATTATGTCGTTCACCACGCATCTTGTTCGGTTTTTGTAATTCAGGAAGTCAAAGCCGAAAAATGATGCTGCTGAAAATTTTTGCTGACAAAATCCATCTAAAATAAGACTCGCGTTCGTACCTAAACCCGGTTTCTGCGAGCAAGATTAAATTTGACGGCGAAGTATCCAAAAAGTGAAACCGGGAATCAGCCGTATCGCGCGCAAGTTCCCCGTAAAATCTAAAATCTAAAATCTAAAATCGGAAAACCGGGAATCAGCGGTATAGCCCGCAAGTCCCGTAAAATCTAAAATCTAAAATCTAAAATCTAAAATCGGATGAGTGATTTTTTGTCAGCAGATGCTGCGTCTAATTCGGGCAGTTCACCCAGTACAAATAACGACCCGCAAACCGCCGATATTTCAGCAATGGCTGGCGAGAGCACAAATCCCGACCCGCGGCGCGAATTAGGGGAAGCGCCTTTAAGGCTTGTAGAAACGGCATTTTTGGCAAGTACCGCTAGCTTGATTTGGCTGGTAAATTATTACTTTCCGCTGGGGCCTTTGCTGCGGGTTTTTTTCCCGATACCCATCGCCCTAGTCTACTTGCGCTGGGGCAACCGAGCCGCTTGGATGACAGCTTTGGTATCGGGTTTGTTGCTGTCGGTACTCATGGGCCCGACGCGGAGCATTTTATACGTGATTCCTTTTGGAATTATGGGAGTTGCGCTGGGAGGACTTTGGAGGCGCAAAGCGAGTTGGTCTTTGTCTGTTAGTGTGGGGGCGCTAATTGGTACTGTCGGCTTCTTTTTTCGGTTTTGGCTGCTGTCAGCTTTGGTGGGCCAAGACCTCTGGGTTTACGTAACAGCGCAGGTAACAGAGATAGTGGAATGGGTTTTTGTGAAGCTGGGCTGGCTTAGTGTACCGAGTTTGAACACAATTGGGGCGATCGCCGCCGGGATGATTTTGGTTAACAATATTGTCTATTTATTTGTAGTGCATTTAGTAGCTTTGCTGCTTTTAGATCGTTTGGGAAATCCGATTCCGCGGCCGCCGCGCTGGGTGCAACTTTTGATCGATTATGAAGAGTAGTTATTGGGCATGGGGCATGGGGCATGGGGCATGGGGCATGGGGCATGGGGCATGGGGCATGGGGCATGGGGCATGGGGCATTGCTACTAAATAACTAATGACTAATGACTAATAGACCTCTCCTGAAAAGCAAGTCTTGAACAGGCAGGATGCCTGTTCCACAATAATTATTGGAGAGGTCTAATGACTAATGACTGCTAACTAATGACTAATGACTGATGACTAATTATGATTAATATTTATACAGAAATCGAACAGGGTCAGCGGTGGCTCGATCGCTATCGGGGACGAAAACCGATATTTGCCTGCGTGTTAGGATTTACCGCTACTGGCTTAATTCCGGGGATTTCAGCTGCAGGAGCAACCCCGCACGATCGACAATTTACTTGTTTAGCCGATGCAGAATTTTTGTATAACGGCCCCCAACCGTCGCCCCAATATCCTTTGCCGCCCCTAGAAGCGGGTGCCTCGCCGGTACTGATATCTCGCGCTGTAGTCGAAGCTTTGGAAATTCCCCTTTACCTGTTGAATGCTGGTTTGCCCCTCCCGCCTCCCGTACCTGCAATTGATTTGGGCGGCACTCCGGCAAAGTGTGTGATTTCTGGGAATGCTTTAGAACTCGAAACAGTCAAACATTTGCTCGAACAAGGATTAATTTGGGGAGCTAAATTGGCCGCTGAAACTAATGGCAGCTATTTAATTTTAGGCGAGTGCGTAGTCGGGGGAACGACTACTGCTTTGGGCGTGTTAATGGGTTTGGGTATTGCAGCGGCGGGCAAAGTTAACAGTTCTCACCCTCGCTGCAATCACGCTCAAAAATTGGCTGCGGTGACAGCGGGACTCAATAATGCTGAGTGGGAAATTAACGGACAAAACAGCACTCCCCTGGAATTGGTAGCAGCGGTGGGCGATCCGATGCAAATAGCGGTGGCGGCAATGGCGATCGCCGCGAGTCGGACTTGCGGGGTGCTCCTGGCTGGGGGCACGCAAATGCTGGCTGTGTACGCTTTGATGCAAGCCTTAGCCCGTGAATATGCTCTGGTATGGCGTCCCGAACAAGTCGCGGTGGGGACTACGCGCTGGGTGGCCCAAGACCCTACAGGAGACACTGTAGGACTTGCGTCGGAGATCGGCGGTGTGCCTCTGTTGGCCGCGCAGCTAAGTTTTGCTGGATCTCGCTACGGGCAACTGCAAGCTTACGATCGCGGCTATGTTAAGGAAGGTGTCGGTGCGGGAGCCTGTGCGATCGCCAGTGGCTTGGCTGCAAATTGGACTCCAATTCAACTCCTTCAAGCTGTTGAAGCTTTAGCCTCGCGGTGTGAAAGTGAAATACCCAAACTAAACGGAGTACCGTTATAATTCGGGCGGGGTGTCTCGTTTGCCGTCGCTCTATTGGGGATATTCATTGCTGAATATTCGTCATCAAAAACGATCGGAGTCTTACACAGCATCTCTGAGCTTTTACGCCCTTTATCCCCTCGTAGGGAACCCACGCATTCGTCCTATTTCCTAAGACCAAAAACTATTTTCGTACAACAAACATGGGTTATTTTTTACAGCAGGGCATACCATACTAACCAGCGGTCTGCCTTTTCCTCCTTTCTCTGGCAGTTTCCCGGTAAGCATATTACTGCTACTATGACCGTTTTGTTATTACAGCCGAGTGAGTGGGTCGCAACCATCTATATATTGACTCAAATCAACTCTATATGCCAACTCTTTCTATATTTTTGTTTAGCTTATATCCCGACACCGAACCGGGTACAGTTACGGTGTGGGACTTACGCCAATTGAGTTAAACATTAAAAATTCAGATGCGCCGATCGAGCTGCGAACCTGGTTGAGCAGCACAACCCGCTTCGTTTTTGCTGAATAATTATATCGTTTTTTGTAGTCTTTCTGCTCTCAAATTTACATAATTTTATACACAATATCTTGCTTTGAAGTATTCTTCCTGTTAATTGCGCGACGATCGAAAAAACTTTCGGCAATGACTCTATAAGTAGACGAGCATAAATCAACGCAAATTTTATTTGTTTTGAGATTAATGCCCGATCCCCCCTAGCAATACTTAATTAGACCCGCCTACCTGTTGCGAGTGCATTCTTTTGGCGAGCAACTGTTCTTCCAAGGCGGCAATTCGATTGTACGCTGCTGTTAGCTGAGCTGTTAAGCGCTGGATTTGAATCTCTGCGCTCAGCTCTTTTTCAAGACTTTGAGAATTCTTGTCGAAGTAGCTGTCATCTAACAGTATGTCTTTGTGTTCGAGGAGCCCGTCGAGACGGCTGTAGCTTTGATAAGACGAGGTTTTGTCATTTCCTACCGTTCCAGAGCAGTCGTTTCTCTGCTGCTGGGCCAGCTTCGTCTGCTGGGCGGAGTCCAATAACTTTTCATTGAGATTTTCTATGAGTTTGTAGAGGGCTTCTACTTGTTGCGTCAATACTGTAACTTGCTGGCGGAGCGCTTCCATACAATCATCCTTTGGATCGTAACTTATATATATTTACATATAAGGGAAATCTTTACATAACTCTGATTTATCACTAAATTATTTAATTTTTGATCTAATTGTTGTGTTCCCCATCCTGACGGTAAATTTACGGACTCTGGCTGAAGATAATCGATCGGCATTCGTGGGTCGATTTTAGATTTTAGATTTTAGATTTTAGGTTTTAGATCGTCTTGGACGCAGGAACCCGGTTTGTGAACCCCCATACTTCGTTCAAACCTTCAATCAGAGTTAAAAAATCTGGTTTCTGAAAGTCGGATCGCGGAGCCTCCTATTAGATTGACTTCGCCCTCGCCAGCGCTTTCAGGATTCAGAGGAGTGGATTTTTAGTTATTAAGCTGTCGCGGATTTAAAAAGGATTTTTAACTTCGGTTGTGTAAAAATCGTCATCCAGCGGCAGAGGGCAGCGCTCTCGTTGTTTCGTTATATTAAAAAATGTAACACAGATTCAGCCGATCGCCAACGGGGGCAAGCTCCTGCTGGTTCAAAGGAACTTGGATCGGAGAAATCAGGCGTTAAGTTGACGGTTGTCGGCATCGGAAAGCTCTATCGACAAAGTAGAAGGTAAAATCACGGCAAGAGTCAAACAGACTCTCAAAGGCAGCAGAACCGAGTACAATGGCTCTGTGTTTGAGGAAGAAATAAAACAAATCGGCGCCAACTACCGGACTCGACAAACAATTATTTCCCGGGCTGCAGAACACAAAACGATCGGTCAATATTTAGAAAAGCGGATTCACAGGTGAAACGAAGGTCTTTGCTATTGGGGGCCGCCACCCTAACTTTAAGTCAATTGGCGGCAGGCTGCGGCTCGAAGCCGATTCTCAAAATTCGATCGCTCAAAAACGGTATTCCGGCCCAAGTGGTAAGCAAATTTAGGCGCGAGGTACAACCGTCTCCGCTTTTGCAGGTAACGCAAGAAGGACAATTAAAAGAATTATTCGCCCTGTTGCAGGAGTGGAAACAGGTTCCCGAATCAAAAAATCAAGCTAACTTGGTGATGTTGGGAGATTACTGGCTGACTTTGGCAATTCGGCAAAAATTGATTCAGCCGATCGATCCTGCTAAGTTTGATAATTGGAAACGATTGCCAGAAAGGTGGCGAAATTTGGTAACGCGAAACGATGAGGGTTTGTTAGATGCGAGAGAAAAAGTTTGGGGTGTACCTTACCGCTGGGGAACTACAGTAATTGCTTATCGAACTGACAAATTCAAGGCTTTGGGGTGGACTCCCAAAGATTGGAGCGATCTTTGGCGAGAGGAATTGCGCGATCGAATTTCTCTGCCGGACAATGCCAGAGAAGTTATTGGTTTAACATTAAAAAAACTCGGAAAATCTTACAATACGCAGCAATTAGATCGAGTTTCCAATCTCAAAAAAGAACTCGCTTCTTTGCACCGACAAGTTAAACTTTATAGTTCTGACGCTTACCTGCAACCATTAATTTTAGGCGATACTTGGTTGGCTGTAGGTTCCTCTGGGGACTTGCTGCCGCTGCTGCAAACTCAAAAGGATATTGCTTTAGTAGTTCCGGTTTCTGGAACTGCACTTTGGACGGATTTGTGGGTAGAACCAGCATCGGGCAATCCAGTTTCTTTAGTGGAAAAATGGATTGATTTTTGCTTGCAGCCTCGGGTTGCTCCTGAATTATCTTTGCTGGCTAAGGCTAGTTCGCCGATAATTGTTAGCATGAAACCCGAGGATTTGCCGTTCGCTATCCGCACTAATTCAGTGTTGTTGCCGGATGCTAAGATTCTTGCTGCTAGCGACTTTCTGCTGCCGTTTGGGGATGCGGGGATTGCACAATATCGATCGCTCTGGCAAGAAATTCGGCAAGTAGTGAAAAGTTAAAATGTAGCGTGCGTCAGCTCTTGATTTATCGATTATCCAAAAAATAACTCGCGGAGGGGGCACCCTACTAAAATTCCTTCTGCCTTCCTCGAAGACGCGGATTTGAGAGAGATTCTAAATCAATGCGACAAAAACGCCGATCGTCCTGGCACGAATAAACTGCCAAAGCTGTGCCTTGACGGTTGCAAACTCGCACATTGTAACCGTATTCGCTGGCGACAGTGCCAAAGCGGTTGACAAACTGATAGCGTTCCATATAATCGAGCAAACTCCAAAGTTGGCGGTTGACTATGATAATTACCCAAGTATTGCCGGGATCGACAAACCAGCGATCGAGCAATTTTCCGCCAAAGAGTTTTTGAGCTAACCACAGACTCGGCACGCTTTTTTCGGCTTGGCTTAGCGGAGGATCCGGAAAATTAGCAGCGTTGCCAGTCGGGCAGATCGGCTGCTGGGAAAATGCCGCAGATTGTCCCCACAGCAAGGCTCTGATGCACGCCGAACCGCCAATCAGGAATAAAAATAAAGTTTTTGTCAAAATGCCGTGCCTGCGGCGAGAAACTTGATTTTTGTGGCGAAAGTTGTGGGAATTCATCATATTATTAGACAAGATTGCTTGACACTCCCCGACCTGAAGGCACGGGGATTCTTAAGACATTGCGGTCTTAATATCCCTAGTGATAGGGTTCCCAAACTCACCACGTTTGCTTTTTGAGCGTGGTGATATATTTTGGGCGTTTA